>JALHSU010000125.1 GCA_022865345.1 Candidatus Zixiibacteriota bacterium | reverse complement strand
TCCCAGGTTACGTTCTCCCTGATTATTTTGAGAAGCGAAGCAGGTTTGACCAGATTTACTATGGCAAACAGGATGACGCTTAAAAGCAGCGCCCACAATAAATCTATCCCGGAGAAAAGATTCAAAACCACAGCTAAAAGAATCCCCCAGATGCTTTTCAGAAATAAAAGCAGATTTTCAACAGTATTTTTCTGGCTCTTGCTTTCCTCTTTTTCGAGTTTGACTTTTCTCCAGAGGAAAAATATCCCCGCACCCAACATAGTCAGACTCATAGGCACCTGGGCAAGAATTATCTTGCTCAAAGGCACCTGTAATATGACCGAGGCGATAATTACCCCCTGATATAGAGGAAAGACAAATTCCATTATATGCCTGAACCAGTGATTGAAAGATGCTTTTATCTCCGGCGAGAGATTTTTCCTCGAGCCGACCTCCTCTATCATGGGTGCGGACATCATCGCACCGCCGGGCATAGGGAGTATTCCGATTAAAGCCGGCAGAAGAGCCAAGATGGTCCTGGTATCTTTGACCAGATTCTCTAAGGAGTCGGTTATATCCCTCAAGCTATTGGTGAATTTTAAAACCCCGCCGAAAATGGTGACCAGAATAACTATAAACAACAGATGCAGGGTATCCCATTCGATCGTGGCTTTGAAGACGTTTTTTATAAGTTCCAACAGAGGCAGAGAAAACAAAATCCCCAAGAAGATTGCTCCCAAAAGGAGAGTATACCCCACCTGAACTTTCTTCTTGATCAAAATGACTAAAAAAACGAAAACGATGAAGATCTTTAGAATGGGTATCATTTTATCCTATGCTCTCAACTGTCATTGCGAGTCCAAAGGACGAAGCAATCTGTTGACTTTATAAGGATTGCTTCGCCACTTACGTTTCTCGCAATGACAAATAAAAACCAGGGCACGCCGCAAAGTGCTCCTGCCATTTTGTGCTCAGGGAATATACATTAAAGTTGGTAAAATTAAAACCCTTTTCTCATCAGTCCCCTACGAGGGAGAGCTTTCTTGCATCTTATGTCAAATCATCAATAGATTTTGGGAATCAGGCGCTTGGTGGTATTTGAGTAATCCAGATACTCTTCTCCGAAGGCTTGAATTAAGGCTTTTTCCTCAACCTGCATTCTGTAAATGAATGCTGTCAATATAGGCACAACTATCCCGATACTGCTTAACCAGTTCGAAAAAGCCAGACCCAAGCCAAGAAATGAAACCAGACTGCCTGCATAAGACGGGTGACGGATATATTTGTAGATCCCCTTTTTAACTATCTTGTGGCCTTCTAAAATGCTCACATCTACTGTAAAGTATTTTCTGAGGGTAAGAATAGCAGTCCACCTGATGACAAGTCCGAGCAGCATCAGGAAAATTCCGCAGCTTGAAAGGAGATGATGCCTGACCCGTATGAAACCAACCCCTTTTACACCAAGAAAAACTCCCAAGAAAACAGAGAGAAAGATGGCAATCCACAAAAACCTTAAAGAGGATTTATCCAGTCTGGATGAATCTTTTGCTCCAGAGCGTTTTACCCTGCTCAGGATGATTTCTGAGAGGAGCCAGAACGCGGAGATAACGATAAATATTATGCTGACATACATTTCTTTTCTTGAGGACGTGAGGGCAAGGCTCGCCGTGCCCCTACCTATTTTCATTGGTAGAACAGACATCCTTGTCTGTTCTACCACAGGTCAGACACGAATGTCTGACCTACCTAATTGTATCTTTTTCCCTTGAACCCTTTTTATAGTCTATACGCCAGACTCACAAAAAACTTATCCGTGGTATAAGACTCTTTGACCATATCAATTCGGTTATCCCTGAACTCGTTAACCCCGTGATTCCAGGCAACGTCTAAAGTCATCACCTGGTCGATTAGAACACCTGCTCCCAGGGTGAAATATCTGCGGTCAGTTTTCAAATAAACCGATTTAAACGGAATCGGGTCCTCATAAAATCCTATTCTTAATTTTGCAGCAAGCTCCGGCATATTAAACTCTGCCCCCACGTGCCAGCGCGTGACTTCCTGGTAGATTTCCTTATATAATCTGTCATCAACTCCTGCCCTTGCCTGAGGTTTAAGTTGGGACCAGTCCGTAATATTAATATCTCCTGCCAGGGTTACGTACTTGAAGTTCAGAGCCGCCCCTACTCCAAAAGAGTAAGGATGCGTCAAATCATAGTGCCCTAATAATTCATATTCCTCTATAATCCCTGAATCAGTAGGTACGTAAATGCTGTCGTAATTGAAGGTAAAATCCTGATCGATGGAGAATTTAGTAGGAAAATCTATGGTCGCTCCTATACTCAAAAATTTCGAGGCATCCACTGAAAATCCTAATTTTGCGTTCCAGCCAGAATAGTCATATAGATACCGGTTTCTCTCCCTTATTTCAGAAGTTAACTTGGTTGAAGGCTGTACGTAATATTCCTGAAGATAGTCATCCTGACCCTTCCAGTAATTAACTGCCCCGCCTACGGAGATGTTAGGAGAAAGGTCAATTGCTCCTCCAAAAGACCACATATTAATCCCGCCGGTCTCAAGGGCTAAAGCATCCAGATCAATCGTTCCGGTTGTCGGGTCTATAAAAGTTGAATGAAATGCATGGTCAAAGCTTTTCATCCGGTTAAATCCTAAGGCAAAGACCATGCTTCCCCTGTAAGTGGGAACCGGAAGCACGATATTGGCAGAACTGAAGCGGGTGTTGGCCTGGGTCATATCTTCGTTCAGGTAATAGGGACTCAAGGACCGAACATTTCCAGCGGATCCGGTTTCATTTTTTATCCTCTGATGGGTCATCCCACCTGAAAATTCTATCCTTTTCACCTTTGCCAGGCGTGCAGGATTATAAACCAGTCCGGAGGCATCGTTGGCAGTTGCGATCTGGGCACCACCCATCCCCATTGCCCTGGCACCCACCCCAAAGAAATTTCCTGCAGAAGGCTCTTCCACCTGGAGATAATTTCTGTCGATCTCCTGGCTGAAAATCGCAGACGAAATGAATAAAATCAAAAAAACAGTAGATAAGAATATCCTACCTGACATATATTTCTCCTTGAAGCATTTTTATCTTGTCCTCTTGGGGTTTTTCCCATCCGTCTTCTCCACCTTTTTCTCTTCAGTTGGCTGAGGCTGTGATTGCTGCTGACCCTTATTTTCCTGAACTGCTCCGGGGACTTGGCCCGGATTGGTATTGGGCGCAGTTAAAGCCGGAGGATTTATCCCCTGACCTCCGGGGACATAAGGCGGCTGCAAACTTCTCCTATTTTTCTCTAACCTCTCACTTGGAACAGTAGTACCACCCCCGCTCGGCTGCCCATAGTACCAGTCCCACCACCAGGGATACATATAATAATGTCCATAGTTGGGATAATTCCAGTAATAATCAGGGTTATAGCCATAGTAATAACCGTAAGGATACTGGTGATAATCCGCATGGCAATCAGTACAGTGTTCCCGGTAATAACCGCCGTTATAGGCTTGTTCCTCTTCTCCCTTGACCCCGGGATGAGATAAAACAGTGTAACAGCCTGCTGCAAAAATTGCAGTGATAGTCAAAAGCAACCCTATCAGTACCCACCTATTTCTCATTTTTCTCACCTCCAGCTTACTTTAAAATGCAATGACAAGTTAGAAAGAACGACTATCTCACTCACTATAACTACGTAAAATTAGACACTTCTGCTACTTAATCCGTTTAATCCTTTTAATCTGCTGTATGAAATCTTTTGTTCATCTGTAATTCGCCTTCTAATTACTGGACATATCTTTGCTCTTTGTTGGTATCCTCACCAGCGAAGTTTTAGTTTTATTATTTTTGTCTACGATCTTCACCCTTTAGACTAAAGCCTTTAGCCTTTAAAAGAACTCCACATAAATTATCCGGAATTCTCTCCCGATCTGGGCGACATTTCTTGTATTTTGCAAGACATTCCTTAAATCCAATTCCAGGGAAAGCCGGTCTGAGAAAATCCATTGAATCCCTAAGTTGAGATAACCTCTTCCCTTTCCTAAGGCAGTCGACTTGTTGTCATTCGTGCCTAAATCATATTCTAAAAGTGCCCCCAGGCTTTCATTAAACCTTACATCGGTTCCCATAAAAAGGGTAAGGCTCTTGTTCTGGTCCTTGCCCTCCAGACTATAGTTCATACCGAAATGAAACCCGATCGGCACCTCATTGAAAAGATAGTTTTTACTCGCCACCGCATAAAAACCCTTGGACTTGTACTGATACCTTTTCAGTGAATCGGCATCATAATATAGTCCCACGCCCTGGCCGTCGTAACCCAGTGCCACTGCCGGTAGAAGATAGCTTTCGTTAATCACCCTGATTTTGGCGGCAATCTCAGGTCTCGGGTTCCAGACAGGTTTTTCCTCGCTGATGAGTTTTGCACCTCCATAGGATACTCCGAGCATAAACCTGTTCATCAGCCCGATGTCTATGGTATTTATCACCCCTCCTCCCGGGTAGATCCTGATGTCAAAGTCAAAACTTCCTCTGGGCAGAAGTCCTGCTGTTGGAGTGTCGATTAGTTTACGAGGCTGGACGTTCCCCCATTCCTTTATCCGGGTCACCTTCCCCTGCTCCACTTTCTGAGAAAAAGCCAAACCCTGCAATAGAAATAAGGATAAAACTGTGATAAAGACAACTTTTTTCATCTTCTCCTCCAGTTTTAGGTTCACCTTTAGGTTTTAACTTAATCCCAGAAAGCTTTCAAGTCAAATAAAATCTGCAATTAAACCCAGGTCACGGAAAAAGAAAAATTTAGGCTTGATAAATCAAGCCCCTACAAAAAATCGATGTAGGGGTTCGATTTATCGAACCCAAAATTTACTTTTCTTGCTCTTCGTCCGAACTTGTCATCAAGACCCAAAATCGGGGATCCATAGGATTGGTGTCCTCACCAACGAAGAAAGTTTGTTGGTCAGGAGACCAACAAACAGCGAAACAGCGAAAACACGGTCAACTCGTAGGTCGGGCACCCTTGCCCGACCTCTGCTGGATACTTTTTCAAAGACCCCTCTATCGAATACAATTAAAAAAGCAATCCTTATGCCTGAAAAATAAAAAGTGGGTCTTTCTGTAAGTGGCTGTTTTGTATGTAGATATCTGAAGATATATCTTTTAAAGAAAATCTGAAATCATCTTCTTGCACAAAAATCATTCAGAGGCAAAACTTTTTTGTGCATTAACTCCATTTATCATAACTGACGATTTCCTCTAATTTTTTCCTCTGTCTTGGAGGAGGAATGGTTTTGGGATAACCCAGGGGAAAAAGCTGAACTATTCTAACCTCCTGTGGGATATTGAGGATTTTTTTGACCTCGTCTTCCTTGAAAGCACCTATCCAGCAGGTACCCAGACCTTCTTCAACTGCCTGCAGAGTCATATGATTCATTGCAATTGTCAGATCGATGGGATAGGCATACTGTCCGCAGGTCATCACGTAGTTGACTACTGTTGCACAACCAACGATTATCACCGGCGCTTCAGCAAGGAAATGCTGATTATTAGCCGCAGAGGCGACTTTCTTCCTTAACTCTTTATCCCTGACGATTACGAATTTCCATTCCTGCAAATTCTTGGCTGAAGGGGCTAACCTGCCAGCTTCCAAGACCCTTAATAATTTTTCTTCCTCGATCGGCTTGTCCAGAAAACTGCGGATACTACGTCTAGACTTGATTGCTTCAAAAACGGTCATATATCTCCTCCCAAGTATTTAAAAAATCGTGAGCGTTAATCGTTTCTCGTGAGCGAAGGAAAAAATCCCTAATTTTACCCAGAGCTGAGAATAATTGATTATAGCGACTTAATAAGCTTGGTCAACATCTGAAGAACTCTGTTGTATTCTCCTCGCAGCTTTTCCGCTTCTTCGCTCTTAACATATCCCAGGTCTTTTGCTAAAAGAAGTTGATACTTGACTTCGCTGGCAGACCCCTTAGCCATTCCAAGAAAATGTTTGTACTCTCCCCCTGTTTTTCGATTGGCACCCTCAACCATATTCATCGGGACAGAAGAAGCAGCCCTTCTCATCTGAATGGTTAAATTGAATATTTCCCTGTTAGGGAATTTATTAGTCAACCTATATATTTCTAAAACAAGAGCATGTGAAAGCTTAAAAACATCCAGTTCTTCAATGTCCACTTTAACCCTTTTTTAGTTTTTCCTACGATCACGAGAAACGGTCTTTTATAGAAACAAATAGGGACGTTCAATTGAACGTCCCTACAATTTTTTTTACCCATATCTTTTGTCCGTTATCCGGCATTCGTCATCTCTTGAGTCTACTTCTTGATAAACAAATTCGGATCCACCGGCGCATTCAGGTTCATCTCCAAAACCTTGGTCTCCGCATATTTCTTTCCCTCAACGCTGATCACCTGGTCAAAGGGAAGTTTCACTCCTGAGACCTCCCTGAAATCAGACAGGACTTCCTCGAAGTTGGATGGACCCATCATCCCCTGCCCCCGGTAGGAGATCTTGACCGGAAGATAAGATGCCGGGTCTATGTACACCTTCAATTCATTTCTGGAAGGATCGGAGATCAAAAGAAGGTCCAGTTTTTTCCCTTCAGATTCTTCCTCGCCTAAATCCTGAATCTTTAAGTTCTCTGCCTGAAAAAGATTGGTGAAAGAGCGGAAAAGTTCACCCTTGGTTTCTTTCACCTGAGACTCCGGTAAATCCTGCGAGCCCTGAGGACCCACAAACCAGCCTTTTTCCCCATCGAAAACCACAGTGAAAACCCCACCCGGGGTGTTCATCTCCTGCACTACCTTATTCGGGAAGATCTGGCTGGAAGTAACTGAAATCTGAACATCACCCTGGGGAGTCGAAACGCTGGTCTCTGTCTTTATCACTGCGCTCTTGATGGCTGAAAAGCTCTTTTTCCCGCCGCAGGCGGTAATTACTTTGTCGAAAGTCTCTTTTCCTTTGGCTAAAGAGGCGGGAGTGGCTTCTGGAGTCTTCTCCTTTGCCTGAGGTGCGGCTTCAGGGATAGTGATATCTATGGTATCCACTTTACCCAGGACTGAAAGAGGCTGGTCGAAATCCTGGCTTTTCCCTACGGCTAATATCACTAACTGATCCGGACGGAGATGTGATTTGGCTGCTCTGAGTATATCCGCCTTGGTGACCTTCTCTATCCGGTCTCTGGTAGTCTGGGTAAAATCCAGAGGGAAGCCGTAGTATTCATAGGTCATAAGACGGTTGACCACCTTATCCTTGGTATCGAACTTGAAGGCAAAGGAATTAAGGTAATACTCCCTGGCTCTATTCAGCTCCTCGTCAGTAACCTCTTCCTGAGTGAGCCTCCTGATCTCATCGATCATCAAATTTATGGCTTTCACTGTTGACTCGGATTTGGTTTGACAGAGAACGTAAAAAGCGTCCGGATAAGCGAAATCGAAGTTGTAAGAACCTCCTACATGGTAAGCCAGTCCTTCCTCGGAACGAACCTTTGTGAAAAGGCGGGAGGCAAAGCTGCCGCCAAAGATGTTGTTCATCAGACTAATAGCGGGGTAATCCGGATCATTCATCCACCCGCCAATATGACCCAGATAGATATTTGCCTGGTTGACGTCATCTTTTTTTACCAGATTAACTGAGGAGTGATATTGGTAATCTACTTTTGGAAATTCCAACCCCTCGACCTTTTCCGGCTTCCAGCCGGCAAAGGCTTTTTTTATCTTCTGCAGCATATCCCTGGTATTGAAATCTCCCCACACCCCTATGATAGTATAATTGGGATGAAAATATTTCTTATGGAATGCGATCAGGTCCTCGCGTTCGATGTTGTCGATGGTGGCATATTCTGGAACGCGCGCATAAGGGCTTTGAGCTCCATAAATAAGCTTATTGAACTCACGGTCAGCGATCTGTCCCACCTGATCGTTCCGGCGGGAGATACCACTTTTCTGCTGGACCTTTGCCAGATCGATCTTGTCCTGGTCGAATTTCGGGTCCAACAGGATGTCAGCTAAGATGGAAAGCCCCTTGTCAACATCATCTTTCAGGACTGACATCGAGGCGCCACCTTCTGTTCCTCCGATATAGGTCTCCACTGATGCGCCCAGTTTCTCTAACTCATCGTCTATCTGGTCCCCGGTCCTGCTACCCGCTCCGCCTGTTCTCATAACCATTCCGGTGATACTGGCAAGACCTATTTTGTCTGCCGGCTCAAATACTGAGCCGGTCTTGATTTTAGCAGATAACCCCACAATGGGAAGCTGATGGTCTTCTGCCAAAAAGACTATCATACCGTTGGGAAGGACCTCCCTTTTCACCTCCGGGATCTTCAGCTCGCCTAAGGGAGGATATTTCAAATCTTTATAACTTTTCTGTGTCCAACCTGCGGAGGTGACAAACAAAATCAGAAACATCACCAGAAAAAGGTACTTAAAGTTTTTCATACTCCTGAACATCTCTTTTCTCCTTCTGTCAAGATTCATTGTATTGTTTTGTGAATTCATTGTTCTTTTTTTATTTTTTTCCTTGAACTCTTGAACCCTTAAACCCTTGAACCTTTTTTTATTTTGAAGTGACTATCTCACCAACTGTCCGGTTGGTTTTCTTGAGATATTCATTCGCCGCTTTTTGAATATCCGAGGGGGTGAGGCTGTTTATCCGATCCAGTTCTTTGAATAGGTTTCTCCAGTCTCCAGATATCACCTGATAAGAGGTAAGCTGAATCCCCATTCCCATATTGGATTTAAGCTGCCTTATGAAGTTTGCTTTTGCCCTGGTCTTGATAGCATTCAAATCTTCAGTGGAAATAGGATCGGTCTTTATCTTTTCTATTTCCTGGTAGATTATATCCTCGCATTCCTGATTGGAATGGTCCTTCGAAGGAACCGCATAAAAGGCGATAAGGGTAGGATATTTCTCTGCCGGAAAAGCCGGGATTGACCCTACCTGCACCGCAATCTTTTTCTCCTTGACCAGGATTTTATAAAGCCGCGAAGTCCGACCGCCACCCAGGTAATCAGCTATTGCTGAGAAAGCCGGATCTTCGGAATTGTTGGTGTTGGGGCGGTGATACCCGATGAGCAGGATCGGCTGGGACTTATCCTCGACTTCTATCCTTTTCTCCCCTAACTGCGGGGGCTCTACGGTTCTTACCGGAGAAGGATATTCCCCCCTGGGAATGCTTCCGAAATACTCCTGGGCAAAGGCTATTACTTCTTTTGGATTAACGTCTCCCACAATTCCGATGGTGAGGTTGTTCGGTATATAATATTTTTTGTAATAATCCTGCGCTTGATGACGAGTGATCGATTGAAGGTCAGACATATGCCCGATTACTTGGTGGTGGTAGGGGTGTGACTTAAAGGCTGCTGCCATAAACTCTTCAAACAGTTTTCCGAACGGACTGCTCTCTATTCCCAGTCTTCGCTCCTCCATTATCACGTCTTTTTCCTTATAAAATTCGCGCAAAACCGGATGTATGAATCGATCCGACTCTAATGCCATCCATAGCTCTAACTTGTTGGAGGGAAAGCTATATATGTAGCAGGTCTGGTCATCGGAGGTAAAAGCGTTCAGTCCCACTCCACCTGCTTCCTCCACTATTGCTCCGAATTGATTGCTCACTACGTATTTTCCCGCCTCGTCCTGGGTTTTGGAAAACTCATCCTGCAATTTTTTCAGCCGGTCCTGATCTGCCCTGTCCCCTTTGTCCCTTTCCATTAAAATCTCATTGAAAAGGGAATCCTCTTTTGCCATCACTATTTTTTCTTTTTCATAATCTTTTGTACTGATATCAGTGGTTCCTTTGAAAGCCATATGTTCAAAAATGTGGGATATTCCGGTTATCCCGGTAACCTCGTTATTCGAGCCTACGTTGGCATAGGTGCAAAAGGAAACCACTGGAGCCTCGTGCCTTTCTAAGATGATAAATTTTAACCCATTGGGAAGGGTGTACTCGGTGATGTCTTTTTCCATTCCCTTAAAAGAATCCAGGGGTTTACCCTTTCCTGCGGCTCCGCTCCCCTTTTGCCCGAATGAGAATGAGAATAAGAACGAAACTAAAACTAAGCTTAGAGCAAGACACCTCTTCTTAAACATAAAACCACACCTCCTGTAAATGGTTAATTGTTATAGCTTTTATTTGTTTCCTGTATGTAGAGGAAGGCTTCAGCCTTCCAACCGATAAAATATCATCCTTGCCACCAAGAAATAGAAGCATCACTATTCCTACAAAATATAGTCCACAATTTAACTAAAACCGACACTTTGTCAAGAGCATCACGGATTTTTTTTGATATTTCTTGATGCTTTTTCTTATACTTGGGTTTTCTACCGATTGTTTCAATTTTTTTATGTTCGGGAAAAGTAGAGACGCATAGCGATATGGCTCGACGTTTTGAGAAAAAAGTAGAGGCGACCAGACGGGTCGCCCTGCAAACACATCAATCCAATTTAAGTGGAATCATTCTTTCCCATAGACATTCCAACTCAATCATCCGCTATTTGTCTCTTAAGGTTAATATATAAATACAAGATACAAATGCCCATCCAAGAATCGCAAGTAAAACTAAAACAAGAAAAACGGCGGCAATATATTTAAGAATTATTACCATATAAATCTCCTATAAATTTAATCCACTTGTTTACGGTATATAAATGATTACTTAAAGTCTCAATCCTCTTTTAGAGTAGTCATTCTTTCCCACACCTTTTTCACGTATATTTGCTGGTTCCTAGGCATTTGACCAAATTCCGTTTTTTTGACAATGCAATATAATAACAACGGTCTGCTTTTCTCCCTCCAGAGTAATTTTCCAATTTAATATCTATCATTTTACCTTTGAAAAGAAAGGCTTCACAATTATATTTATTATTTCTTTGAAATGTTTTTGACATCGATACCTTATTTAAAACTGTTTACATATTTAATTCCTAAATCAGTTATTATTCTACCTCTTGGAGTTCGCATAATAAATCCTATATATATTAACCAGGATTCATGGATATATACTAAATCCTTTTCATCTATATTCAACCCCATAGATAAAACTTCTTCGCCTATAGCTGTATGTAAATCAAAGGCTCGATGGGTTAAAAGGAATTTTAATATTTTTCTATCAGTAGGATTTAATCCTAGATTATCTATTTCTAATCTTTTGGTTACTTTAATACAGGCTTCTTCTATGGTTGAACCATCAAAAACTGCTTGGTTAGATACTTTAGTGGCTAAATTAATTGCCAATCTGGGAATACCTTTTGACCTTTCTGCAAGAAATTTACATACATTTTCACCAAATTTTAATTCCTCTCCAACAAACCAAAGTATTTCCATAAGTTCTTTTACGGTATATAATTGGAATTCATATATATTAATAAATCTATCTAACAATGGTTTACTAAGAGTTCCAGCAGTTGTAGTTGCTCCAATTCATGTAAAGCGTTGTAATGGTCTACCTTCATAATGAAAATCCTGCATAGGCGAATATAACAATTCCTGATATTTTTTAAAGGCATGAATTTCGTCAATAAACCAAACATCTCTTAAACCTAGATTAAATAATATTGCCTCAATATCCGATTTTTTATTAAGGTTTGTCCCCGTTGAAAAAATAAAATGATTGCCTAAATCTTTGGCGATTACTTTTGCTAAAGTAGTTTTCCCCAATCCTGGTGGACCGGTTAAAAGAGTATGACCTAAGGAAGTGTTCCGTTCAATGGCTGAATAATTTACGGCCAAATCATAAATTATCGGTTTTTGACCTATAAAATTAGTTATTGAAATTGGTTTATACATTATAATTCCTTCATTGGATTTAAACCCGCTTTTTGATCTTTTTCATATTTCTGCATACTTTTTTCACCTTTTACCGCAGGAGTCATGTTCTCTGCAATTTAGCTGAAACTGCTACTTTGTCAAGGGCACTACTCTTTTTTTCAGCATACTTTCTTCTCTTTATTTTTCCTGCTCTAATTTCTTGCGGATTGTTTGGTTTTTTGTCCAGGAAAAAGAATCCAACCAGAATAGAGACGCATTCGATGCGTCTCTACGATCACTTGAATCCTTGACTCCTCGAATCCTTTTACGTTTTTACATCTTCAGCTCATCCCATTTCTTAAACACATTCAAAACCATTTTTTTAATCTTTTCCGCCACTTTTTGCATATATATTTTCGCCTTTTTCTCATCGAAATCCGGATACCCCTCATTTTCCTTATACAGGATGATGGAGGATGGGACAGGCACTACGCTGAGAGCTTCGTCAAATTTATAAGCCATTCCTTTTTTATACAGTTCTTTCCTGACCAAGCTTTTGTCAATCTCCAGGATCCCGGCAGTCTCATCCACCGCTCCATGTCCCCCGGCAACGCCATAGACTTGCTTGGTTATATCTTCACACAAAATCCACCAATGCACCACAGCAATTTTTGCTTTTCTGGCTTTATGAACCTTAAAAGCCGCATTTTTCAACTCATTCAGATGTCCCCCGTGCCCGTTGATTACAACAATCTTTGAAAAACCTTTTTCAGCCATCGAATCGATGATCTCATAAAGGTAATTTTCAAAAGTCTGGGAGGTAACAGTCAAAGAGCCGGGATAATGATAAAGGCTTCGCGTGACACCATAATAGACCGGAGGTGCAATAATTGCCTTTAAATCCTCTGCAATCATCTCCGCTATCTTTTGAGGTATCTGCACGTCCGTTCCTAAAGTAATGACACCATGAGCCTCAATCGTGCCTACTGGCAGGATAATGGTGTCAATTTTTTTCGGAACCAACTTCTCAAACTCCATCCAGTTCAGATTTTCCAACCTGTAAACCATGAAATACTCCTGTTTTTCGTTTTTTAGGTTTTTTTTATTTCCCCTGTCTACTGTCTACTACCTACTGTCTACTTTATTTATATTCCAGCACATAAACCGTCATCTCTTTGGGCAGAGAATCTTTAGAAAATCTGACTGAATTTTTCCCTACCTTCACCACATTCTTTTTCCCTTTCAAGAACGGCTCAAGCGTGGAGATGGGAAATTCGGAACCCATAACCGGGGTCTTGTAATGCATTGGGAAAACCACTTTAGGATTCATTTTATTGATGATTTTGATAGCCTGTTCTGCATCGATAGTGAAGTATCCACCAACTGGTATGAAAACCACATCCACAGGTCCGATTTCTTTGTACTGGGAATCAGTCAGGTCAACCCCTAAGTCGCCAAAGTGCGCAAATCTTATCCCTTCAAATTCCCAGACCCAAATAAAATCATCACCCCTGCCGTTTCCGTGAGAGGCTTTGACTGCCTTGAAAGTGATTCCTTTTGCTTCCTTCGTCTGCCCGCCTCTTATGACTTCAGGCTTTCCGCTTATGGCAGAGACGTTATTGTGATCGAAATGCTCATGGCTAACTAAAACGAAATCCGCGCTGACATTGGGCACAGGATAACCTACGGATTTGTCAAACGGGTCAGTTACAATCTTGACAGAATCAGAAAGCATAAAGCAGGAATGCCCGAACCACCTGATAGTAACCTCTTTGTTTTCCATTTTTTCTCCCTCCCCTTTAGTTTTTTGAGCTTGAGCTGGATTGAAAATCAAGGTTAAAGTAAGTATCCCCCAGAACAGGATCAAAAGTTTAACTTTTTTGAACACAAGACCTCCTTTTTCTTTTTTTTAAACCTTTCGTAGCGCGACCCTTTCAGGGTCGCAATGCGAGGCTAAAAGCCTCGCGCTACGGACTCTTTCTGGAGTATAAACCTTTAGGTTTATCAAGGTAAAGCTAAAGTCTTCGCCAGGATCCTGTGGACAAGACCTTGAGGCTTTACACTCCAGATTACATTCAGAATCCTCTTTTTTGCGCTTTTTGCTTATCTTAAAGTATAAAGTTTATCGAACAAAACTAATTGCGACGAATAATAAACCAGCCGGTAAAACGACCTGAACAAGCTATAAGCTTGCTGCCAGATGAAGACAGAGAGCACCATCAACCCATTAGCAGTCTGCAAATGCAATGCTCTATTCAGCCCGAAATAGGCCGCCAGAGTTCCAATAAGAATTATGCTCAAAAGATAATAAAGTAAAATCGTCTTGCCAAAATTCCTGAAGATAAACCTTAAGCTCGGTTTCAGAATCGCCCTGAGTTTCTTCTCCTCAGAAGTAACCCAGTAAATCCTCAGGTAGTCGCCCCACATATCCACCAGCATAAACAGAATCGCAAAGATTACCAGCCCGGCGATAAGAACTAAAACGTGACCCGTTACTGAAAGCTCCTTCCCTGCTATAGCCTGGATCAAAGAGAAGATTAACATCCCCAGGATAAAAGACAAAAGATAGATTATACAGATGAAGATGAAAATCTTAAAAAAGCTCCAGAAATATTTACCGCAGTCTCCAAAGAATTTTTCACCCCTGAATCTCTGTTTCCCTTCTCTTAGACTCTGAAAAAGAGTTCCCCACAAACCTCCGGAGAGGAATATATAACCAAGTACAGAGATTAAAACTGTAAAAAGAAATAAAACCCGGTATAAGCCTATGCTCTTGTTCCAGTAAGTAAAGAAATCCACCAGCAGAGAAAAATCATACCCCTTAAGAAAATTATCAGCCAAAGGAGACAAGGAGAAAGTTCTGGCGAACATGTAATAGGCCGGGATCAAAAGACAAAATGCAAAAAACACCTTGAATAAAAACAAGATCAGAGCCAAGATTTTATTCTCCCAAACTCTGGCAATGCCATTCCTGAACGCTTCCCACATAACCATCTTTTACCTACTACCTATCACCTTTTTCAAAAAAAATCCACCATCCACTGAACAATACTTTCCATCCAGAACAGATAATCCGAAAAAAACTTGAAATCCGGCCAGCGATGAGGCTTGGTCGAGAGCCCGTTGTTGTTCACATTCAAATCCAGGGCTATTTTATTATCCGGATCAACCACAGCGGACTTGATTTTGGCTTTGGTCTCAAGTTTTAGCTTAAACCATTTTTCCTTTCCGTCCCAGGTCTGCCTGATCTTCTCTCCATTTTCTAATTCTATTAAAATATCTACTGGCATGATTATGTCCCCGTTCCTTCTCAACTCGACGGTAGTCTCGTATAGCTTCTCTTTTTTTGAATCACCCTTTTCTTCGCTTTTTATCCTTCTTACCTCGTAATCGCAGATTTTAGTATCGTAAAACCAATCTCTAAAGAAACCATCTAAGTTTTGGTCTGTCACTTTTTCAGCCAATTTAATGAAATCATCTGTTTTTGGATGTTTGAACTGGTATTGATTATAATATTCCTTAAGAAACCTATCCATTTTCTCCTTACCAATCAGATTCTCCAGAAGGTCCAGCACCAGCGAAGTCTTATAATAGACGTTGACCCCATAGGAGGCAACACTTGCAAACTCCCAGGAGGGCTTGACAATGGGATCAACTTTAGTCGAAGCTAAATATGGGAACTTAGTCAGATTTTCATCAGAAATTTCGACTCCCCACAGGTCAATGATATTGCCCGTTATCCCATATTCGTTTTCCATGATTTTTCGGGTAGTGTAAGTGGTCATCCCCTCATCCAGCCAGGCTTCTTCAGCTTCGTTTGAAGCCACTATCCCGTACCACCATTGATGAACTAACTCATGGATTATAACCCATTCATCCAACCTGATAGTTTCTGGAGTAAAAGGCAAATCCGGAGGCATGGTAATGAACATCGGGGACTCCGCAGCTCCTGCTCCCAAACCGATGCGACTGTCCGCTATGACTAATTTATTGTAGGGGTATTTTCCAAAATGTGAACCACAATATTTCAAAGTCGCCTCAGCACCCTTTACCCATCTGGGTAATCTATATAAATCTCCTGGCAGAAAAAGGAAAACCACCTCGACCCCATCTATGTTTTCTTTCCTGACTTTAAAGTCGCCAGAGGCAGCCCAGGCGAAATCATGCACTTTCTCAGCGTGAAAAACTACCGTCCTTGTGGAATCAGGATTATTCTTCTCAGCGGTGATATAACCTGTCCCGTCGATGACATACTTTAAAGGAAGAGTGATTGAGACATCATAGGTCCCGAAATCCGAGAAGAACTCGGTCATATAATGGTTGGGGAAATTTCTCCAGGTGCCATCTTGCTCCAGCACAGCCAGCTTGGGAAACCATTCACACAGAAGAAAGTTATCCTCATCATACCCCAGGCGGAAGCTGATCTTCGGTAACTTCAGCTCAAATTCGCAAGACAGCTCGATTTCTTTGCCCGGTTTCAAAGGCTCAGGCAGGGATAGGCTCATCACCGTTTCATTCACCCGGTAGCTGACTTCCCCTCTTTCATCCCTGACTGCTTTTATCTTTAAATACCCCTGATATTCTTCCTTCTTCATCAGTTCCTTAATATATCCGCTTTCTTTGACAAAAATGGTCGAATCTGAGAAAAAGGCATTCGGAAAAAGGTGGAGATACAGGGTATCAAGGTTTTTGGTGGAGGTATTTAAAAAATAAATTTTCTCCTGCCCGGAGATTAACTTCTTTTTAACATCCAACCGGACGTCGATCTTGTAGGAAGCTACCGGGACATAGTCTGCCCGGATTTGAGAAGGGAAAACCGTAAAGAGAAAAATTAACAGGAACAACTTAATCGGTTTTAATTTTCCGTTCATCTCATCCTTTGGGGAACGCTCGAAAAATCATTCCGATTCTTTATTCTCAAGCTGATCTTTATCCATTAAAACCTGAAGATGGGCCTCAACTGAGGAAGCTAAGGCTTTGAGATTATACCCGCCCTCCAGGACTGAGACTATCCTTTCCTGACAGGTTTCCTCAGCCAGTCTTTTCACCACCTGGGTCATCCTTTTAAACCCTTTCTCTGTCAGATTGAGATTGGTCAGCGGATCATCCTTATGCCCGTCAAAACCTGCGGAGATGAAAATAAAATCCGGGACGAATTTCAAAGCCGCCGGATAAAGTATGCTCTCAAAAACCTCGATATACTCTAAATCACCGCTCCCGGCAAACATAGGTATATTAAGGGTGTACCCCACCCCTTCCCCCTGCCCCTTTTCACTTTCTCTACCGGTGCCGGGGTAAAAAGGATACTGGTGAATGCTGAAATAATAAACTGAGGGGTCCGAGTAGAAAGCTTTTTGAGTGCCGTTTCCGTGATGCGCATCCCAGTCCACAATCAGCACTTTTTTCAAGCCGTATCTTTCCTGCACGTATCTTGCTCCCACAGCCACATTATTGAAAATGCAGAATCCCATACCCCGGTTTGGCTCTGCATGATGGCCCGGAGGACGAACCGCGCAGAAAGCGTTTCTGACTTTTCCCTCCAACACGCCATCTACTCCTGCCAGAACCCCTCCTGCAGCTAAAAGAGCAACCCGGTAAGTCTCTGAGGTGATAACCGTATCCGCATCCAGGTGGCTGGGAGCATGTCTGGAGAACTCCTCTATCATCTGGATATATTCCCGCGGGTGAATCTTCTCTACCCACTCCAGAGAGGGATTATGCGGATCCATACGCTCCATCTCCGGAAGGTACTTTTTTTTCTCCAGGTGGTCCATCAGAAAGGAAAGCCGGGAAGGGTTTTCCGGATGACCTATCCCGGTCTCGTGCTTCAGATAATCCGGATGATATACTAATCCAGTAATTGACATTTTCTTCTCAACTATTCAGATGCTCCTCTCTTTTACCTTTAAGTCTGGTCATCGAGTATAATTAAACTTTTCAGTAAGAAGAAGTCAAGCAAGTTAGAATGATTTTTTTCAGTTATCAAAAGGCGAGGGAACCTCGCCTCAAAAGCCAACTGTCACGATAAACGAACAACGATCACGCTTTTTCTTTTCCCCTTGAACCCTTGAACTCTTGAACCTTTAAACCTTTTTTTATATTCTCTTACTCTTGCTCCTTGTTGGTCTCCAGACCAACAAGGTTCAATTGGTGTTTGATTGTTAAGGCTTCGTTGGTGAGGACACCAGCGGGGAGCGAGGGAGTGCTGGTCGTTGGTCTCCTGACCAACGACTCATCATACAAGGTCTCTAAGATCGGTCAATTTAAAGAACTGAAAAGGTTTCTCGGATAAGTAATAGGCTGCGCTTGAATAAGGGTAGTCCTCTGGATAATCAACTAATCTCCATTCAGGTTGAATCGGATTATTATGAATATATTCAGCTTTCTGTAATAGAAATTTAGCTGAATAGATATTTTTAAAGTTAGTGTCCCTCTTCCAGATTTGATATAATCTATCTTTCCTTTTCACCATGAATTTACTCAATAAATGAGGATCTGCTCCTTTCATAACCTTAATTATCCGGTTGGCAGTAAATTTGTGGAAATTCTGGTTTACTTTTTCCATTCTATTCTCGCCTAAGAGTTTTAGAATAAGATGAAGGTGCTCCGGCATTAAGACAAATGCATAAATATTAACCCATTCATTCCTGGTAATAAAATTCAGACTATCTAAGATTATGTCAGCATAGATGACATCTTGAAAGATCGGAACCCATTTAATAATGGTAGAAGTGACAAAGAAAAGATGTTCTTTTTCAAAATCTTTTACTTGTTGTCTCATATAATTCTACCCCTCGGTTGGTGAGGACACCAACCGAGAGCATCGTCTTGAGCCTTGTTGGCCTCCTGACCAACAAGGCTCAATGTGTCTATAGACAACAGGGCTCCGTTGGTAGGGACACTAACGGAAAGCAGAAGGCTAAGATACCTGCTTGTCGTTGGTCTCCTGACCAACGACCAATTCTTAAATTCCTGGCCTCCAGACTAACAATGCCCTTCCCTGTTGGTGTGGACACCAACAGGGAGCAGACCACCTTTGAATCTTTTTTAATTATATTTTCCTACTCTCTTCCTGCTCCTTGTTGGTCTCCCGACCAACAAGCTCCGTTGGTGAGGACACCAACGGAGAGCAGAAATTATATTCTCTTACTCTTCCACCTTCCCAGTTTAAACCAGAAAGCTAAAACCACCCCTTTGCCTATAGAGGTCAAGGTTATCGCCCACCATATTCCGGATACGCCGAGATTTAGTTTGATAGCTAACAGGTAAGCTAAGGGAATCCTCAAAATGGAGCCAGGAACTGAAACCATCATCGGCGGAAAAGTATTGCCCGCTCCGGAAAAAGCTCCTTCCAGGACTATCTCTATTGCCATGAAGATCTGGGATAGACCTAAAATCCGCAAATAGCTGATTCCGATTTTAATTACCTTGTCGTCAGAGATAAAGAAAGCGGCAATGTATCTGGGAAAGGATAAAAACATAACTGATATGAAACCGGTGATACCAATCACGATCAAGACCGTTCTCCAGGCAGATTTCTCTGCCCTTTCCGGTTTTTGAGCTCCTAAGTTCTGCCCGACCAGGGCTGCGGCAGCCAATGAGAATCCAAAACAGGTCAGGTAGGATAGAGATTCTGACCTGTTTCCTATCCCCAAAGCTGCAATCGCATCAGTTCCGAAGTGAGCAGTTATCTTATTCAGGAATAAGTAGACTAAGCTGAAAACAATGCCAGCAATTGAAGTGGGTAATCCTATTTTAACAATCCTCTGGACAGTCTTCAGGTTAAGCTTTTTTCGAATCCGCAAATCCAGCTTGAAAGGAAGCTTCCCTTTATTTATGTGTCTCCAGAAAAGGACGACTCCTATAAATTGTGAGATTACCGTGGCGATTGAAGCACCTATCGCGCCCAACTTGGGAAATGGACCTAAACCGAAGATTAAAATCGGATCGAGTATGATATTTAAGCCAACCGCTATCAGAGCTACTCTCAGAGGAGTCTTAGTATCACCCGAAGCCCTGAAAATGCCGCTTAAAGTATCTATCTGGAAAAAAAGCGGCGCTCCCAGGAAAATTATGCGCAGATATTTCGTTCCAATTGCGGTGACCTCTGGAGGAGTCCCCATCAGAATAAAAAATTGGGGAGTCAAAAGTATTCCCATAACAGCCAAGAGAGATGAGCCTATCAGTGCAAAAAGAAAAGCCTGTTCTGAGACGAAAGAAGCCTGAGCAGAATCTTTTGCTCCGATAGACCTGGAGACCAAAGCCACCACCCCGGTGGAGATAATTGCCGCTAACGAATAAATAATCCAGATAACGAAAACTGAGGAGATCACCGCAGCTAAATAGATTGCTCCCAACTTTCCTACCCAGAAGGCATTGGCAATCGAGAAGAAAGTTTCCAGGAACATCGAGGTAACCGCAGGCCAGGCAAGATGAAAGATATTTTTGGTGATACTGCCAGAAGTCATATCTAATACTTTTCGCTCTTTAGTTTCCACCACGATTTTTTTCTCACCTGTCATTCTGAGGGAGTCCAGATGGACGACCGAAGAATCTAGAGATTCTTCGCCTCTATGAGCCGTAAGGCTTTTAACGGCCTGCGGGCTCAGAATGACAAAATAACACTTCCTCCCCGGCTCCTTGTTAGTCTCCGACCAACAAGCCTCCGTTGGTGAGGACACCAACGGAGAGCAGTGCTTTCTCCTTGCCTTTAGCCTTAAGACTTTAGCCTATAGACTGTTTTTCCCGCATGATACGAGCTTCTTACCAGAGGACCTGATTCCACTTTCATAAACCCCATCCCTTCACCTATTTTCTTCAGCTTCTCAAAATCCTCAGGCGGATAATATTTCGCAACCGGAAGATGTTTATCCGAAGGAGAAAGATACTGTCCTATAGTGAGCAGGTCACACTTGATGTCTTTTAGGTCTTGCATCAGTTCAATTATCTCCTCATGTTCCTCGCCTATCCCTATGATGATTCCGGACTTGGTCAAAATGGAGCTGTCATACCCCTTCGATTTTTTAAGCAAGTTCAGAGACCTTTGATAATTCGCCCCTTTTCTTACTATGGGGTAAAATCTTTTTATTGTTTCCAGGTTGTGATTCAGAACAAAAGGCTTTTCCTTGAGCACAATCTTCAAAGACTCAAAATCACCCTTAAAGTCTGGAATCAAAACTTCAACCTTGCACCCTGGATTTGACTCCCTTAGTATTTTTATCACCCTGGCAAAATGCGAAGCACCCCCATCTTTTAAATCATCCCTGGTTACTGAGGTTATCACCACGTACTCCAGACCCAATTTTCTTACCGCCTCAGAAATGTGCAGAGGTTCTGAGACATCTAAAGGTAACGGGACTCCTCTATCCACATCACAGAAACTACATCCACGGGTGCAAATTCTGCCTAAGATCAAAAAAGTCGCAGTTTTTTCCTCAAAACAGGTCCCGATATTCGGGCAGTTCGCCTCCTGACAGACCGTATGCAGTTCAAGCGAGGATAAAAGAGACTTGACTTTTCTGTAATTTTCTCGTAACGGAGGTTTAACCTTTAGCCAGAGAGGAAGTCTTTCTCTTTTGATTTTCATATTTTTTCCTCAATTGTCATTGCGAGGAGTCCCCGTAGGGAACGACGAAGCAATCTTTCAAATGTAAACAGGTTGCTTCGCAATGACACAATCTATTCGTAGCGTCGGGTTTTATGCCCGACGTTAACTATGCTTGCTCCTTGTTGGTCTCCGAACCAACAAGGTTCCTTTGGTGCTCTGATCGATGAGGCTCAGTTGGTGAGGACACCAACTGAGAGCTTTGGGCGAGGAAACCCCACCCCTTACAATTTCTTTCTCCACGCTCACGGTTCTTTGTCTTTATTCGTCATTCGTAATCCGTCATAATCTTTTAAAATTTTTCATTTGACAATCACAAAAATTATCCGTAAAATTAATTTTCAAGCAATCCTGCCACAGGCGGGATAAATTTAACCTGTGGAGGCACAAAAATCAAGCCAAATGGCTGTTTTTAGAAATCAGTAACATTATCTTAGGTTCATTTTTAAACTCAGAGGATAAAATGCCGGAATTATTCTTCAAAACTTCTATGGAAAGTAAACCCCCGGAGGAAAAAGGTAAAGTTTATGATCTGATAATCCTGGGTGGCGGTCCCGCGGGACTATCTGCAGCACTTTACGCCGGAAGAGCCCGGCTGGATACCCTTTTGATAGAAAAAAACCTGCCCGGAGGACAGATCATGATCACCGATTGGGTGGAAAACTACCCTGGCTTCCCGGAGGGGATAACCGGCCTGGAGCTGGCAAAAAAATTCGAGGATCACGCCAGGAAATTCGGCACCAGGATAGTTCTGGAGGAAGTGGTAGATGTGGACCTCAAAACAGAGCCTAAGATTATTAAAACCTCTCAGGGAGAGTATCGTGCACACGCTATAATTTTAGCCACTGGAAACGAGCCCCGCAAACTCGGTATCCCTGGAGAGGAGAAATTCAAAGGCAGGGGTGTATCTTACTGTGCTACTTGCGATGGTCCATTTTTCAAAGATAAGGATATAGTGATAGTGGGATGCGGAAATTCCGGGGTTCAGGAAGGACTCTATCTTCTGCGGTTTGTAAAGAGCATCACCTTTGTGGAACGCCTGCAATGTCACAATGCGGAAAAAATCCTGATGGAGAGGGCATTGAAAGAGCCCAGGATGAAATTTTATTACGAGCATGAGCTGGTCTCCAT
>JALHSU010000124.1 GCA_022865345.1 Candidatus Zixiibacteriota bacterium | reverse complement strand
GAGGTTGAGAAGGAGCTTGGGTTAAAATCCAAAGCAGACGTGGAGAAATACGGGGTTGCCAATTTCAATGCCAAATGCAGGGAGAGCGTTTTCAAATACCTGAAGGACTGGGATGAGCTGACTGAAAGGATCGGCTACTGGCTGGATTTGAAAGATGCCTATATCACCTATACCAATGAATATATAGAATCTGTCTGGTGGATTTTGTCTGAATATCACAAAAAGGGATTGATCTACCAAGGGCATAAAATCGTTCCATATTGTCCCCGGTGCGGAACTACACTTTCCTCCCATGAGGTAGCTCAAGGGTATGAGGACACAGAAGACCCGTCAGTCTTTGTGAGGATGAGATTGGAAGAGTCTGAGGATACATACTTTTTAGTCTGGACAACCACACCCTGGACCTTGATCTCGAATGTTGCATTAGTAGTTCATCCAGATGTCGATTATGTCAAAATCGAACACAAAGGGGAAAAGTTAATCTTAGCTAAACCACTTTTAGATAAAGCTATTCACGGGGAATACAAGATTCTGGAAGAGTTCAAAGGGAAGACTCTGGAGAAGACAAGATACGTTCCACTGTTCGAGTACGCAAAGGTTGACAAGACCAGGGCTTTTTATGTCTGCTTAGCTGATTTTGTCACCACTGAGGATGGAACCGGTATTGTTCATATAGCGCCAGCTTTTGGAGCAGATGATTATAACCTCTCAACTGTTTATAAATTACCTTTAGTCCAGCCAGTGGACAGTACTGGAAGTTTCACCGATGAAGTCACACCCTGGAAAGGCGTTTTTGTCAAGGATGCTGACCCAAAGATTTTAGAGGATTTGAAAAAAAGAGGGCTGCTCTACTTTTCAGGAAAATACCGGCATACTTATCCCTTTTGCTGGAGATGCGATTCCCCTTTGATCTATTATGCGCGAAAGTCCTGGTATATCAAGACCACTGCTTATAAAGAAAGATTAATTGCCAATAATAAAAAGATTAACTGGTATCCAGGGGAGATAAAAGAGGGAAGATTTGGCGAATGGCTGGAAAATAACGTGGATTGGGCGCTTTCCAGGGAGCGGTTCTGGGGAACTCCTCTAAATATCTGGATCTGCGAGAAATGCAAGGAAGAAAAGAGCGTATCCAGCATCGAGGAATTGAGGAAACTGGGCAAAAATGTCCCTCAAGACCTTGATTTGCACAAACCGATGATCGATGAGATAACCTTTGAATGTTCAAAATGTAAAGGGTTGATGAGAAGAACACCTGAGGTTATCGACTGCTGGTTTGACTCTGGCTCTATGCCTTATGCCCAGTTCCATTATCCTTTTGAGAATAAGGAATATTTCAAGGAGATGTTCCCGGCAGAGTTTATCAGTGAGGCGATTGACCAGACCAGAGGTTGGTTTTATTCGCTTTTAGCCATCTCCAGTTTCCTTTTTGACCAGCCGGCTTATAAGAACGTCATAGTTATCGAGTTCATACAGGACAAAGAAGGGCAGAAGATGAGCAAATCCAGGGGGAACGTGGTCGACCCCTGGGATGTCCTGAATCTTCAGGGAGCAGATGCTTTAAGATGGTATTTGATCTGGGTGAGCCAGCCCTGGCTTCCAACCCGTTTTGATATGGATGGGGTAACTGAGGTCGAGCGCAAATTTTTGAGCACTTTGAGGAATACCTATTCCTTTTTCGCTCTTTATGCCAACATAGATAAGTTCGAACCTCCGAAGGAAAAAATCGAAGAAGAGAAACGTCCGGAAATCGACAGGTGGATAATCTCCAGGCTCAATTCCCTGATTAAAGAGGTAACAGCAGATTTAGATAATTACGACATAACCAGAGCTTCAAGAAGGATTCAGGATTTCACGATTGAGGACCTTTCTAATTGGTATGTCAGAAGAAACCGAAAAAGGTTCTGGCAGTCAGGCTTCAATTCAAATAAACTTTCTGCTTACCAGACTTTGTGGGAAGTTTTAATCAATCTGTGCAAACTGATTGCTCCATTTGTCCCTTTTATCTCAGAAGAGCTTTACCAGGAATTAGACGGAAAAGTCGGAAAGGATTTTGCCCAAAGCGTACATTTAGAAAATTATCCTCAAGTTGAGGAGGAATTAATCGATCTCAAGTTAGAGGATAAGATGGACAAGGCAAGGATAATCTCCTCCTTAGCCCGTGCAGGCAGGAACAAAGCCGGCATAAAGATCAGGCAGCCCTTGGAGAAGATGTTAGTTTTAATTCCCCCCCGGGCAAAAAAAGATGAGCTGGAGCCAATTTTATCCTTGATTTCTGAGGAAATAAATGTTAAAGATATAGGTCTGGTTCAGGACGAGCTTTTGCTCTTTGAATATAAAGCCAAGCCTAAGTTCCAATCCTTAGGTCCCAAGTTCGGCAACAAGGCAAATAAGGTGGCTGAGCTTATCCGCTCCTTAAGCTCTGAGGAGCTGGTGAAACTGAAAGCCCAGGGGAAAACCTACCTTAAACTGGACGGGGAACAAATCGAGGTTTCCCTGGATGACCTGGAGTTAGAGGAAAAAGAGAGAGAAGGGCTGGTCATAGAATCTGGGGATGGATACAAAATTGGGATTGATACGTATATAAGCGAGACTCTGAAAGATGAGGGTTTTGCCCGGGAGCTGGTCAATAAAATTCAGAATATGCGCAAGCAGGCCGGTTTTGTGGTAATGGATCGGATTAAAGTTGACATAAAAGGAACCGAAAGATTAGAAAAGGCAATTAAAGCTTTTGAGGATTATATCAAAAAGGAGACCTTAGCTAAATCTATAACCCAGGCAGGAGAGAAAGGAGAACTCTCCCTGGAATGGGACATTAACGGAGAAAAAGCAGAAATATCAGTTGCCAGGATTTAATCAAACCAAAGGATAATCAGCAGATGAAGAAAAAAGACCTGGAAAAATACGAAAAGCTACTTTTGGCTAAAAGGGCTGAGCTTATCACTGAGTTAGGGCTTCTGAAAAAGGATGCCCTGGACACTACCATCAAGGACTCCACCGGAGACCTGTCTTCCTATTCTTATCATATGGCTGATCAGGGAACTGATGCCATGGAAAGGGAAAAGGCGTTCCTGTTTGCCTCCAAGAACGGAAGACTTCTTTACCACATCGACGAGGCTCTGCGCCGCATACAAGACAAGACCTACGGCAAGTGTCAGGAATGCGGACAGGAGATAAGCGCAACCAGATTAGAGGCAGTCCCTCATGCCCGGCTGTGCATCAAGTGCAAGGAAAAGGAAGAGAAAAAGAAGCTGGTGGAAAGCGAATAGCCTTTTAGCTTTAAGGAATTGAGAAGAAAAATCTTATGGGTTAGCCTTCTGGTCTTATTATTAGACCAATTGTCCAAAGCCCTGGTGGCAAACTCTATGAAAATAGGTGAGTCCATCCCGGTTCTGGACAATTTTTTTAGATTGACCTATGTTTTAAATCCCGGCGGTGCCTTCGGCACTAAATTAGGGGGGAATCTTTTCTACACTTTCCTTTCGATTTTTGCCATACTCATCGCCGGCTACTTTTTCCTAAAAAGTAAAAGAGAAGATAAATTGCTACAAATATCCTTTGCCCTGGTCCTGGGAGGTGCCTTAGGCAATCTCATAGACCGCTTCCGGCTGGGTGAGGTTATAGATTTTCTGGATTTTGATTTCATAAATATAAGGATTCCTCCGTTTAAATTGGGATTTATCGATTTCTCAGGTTTTTATATGGAACGCTGGCCGGTTTTCAACATAGCAGATAGTGCAGTAACGATAGGAATGATTTTGATATTGTGGTATGTGATAAGACCCCAAAAACTCGGTAGCGTTGCCTCTCCTGAGGCAACGTAAGGAAGTATTCACAGCTGATTGAACAGATTAAGCAGATTTGAGTTGTCATTGCGAGTTCCGATTTATCGGAACGAAGCAATCCGTCCACAATAAGTAGATTGCTTCGTCGTCCAAATGGACTCCTCGCAATGACTGCGAATATAAGTCGTCCTCACAGAGTGAGGACGCTACCGACTTG
This sequence comes from Candidatus Zixiibacteriota bacterium, assembly GCA_022865345.1. Lineage (NCBI taxonomy): Bacteria > Pseudomonadati > Candidatus Zixiibacteriota > Candidatus Zixiibacteriota bacterium. The sequence continues at coordinate 11,898 of JALHSU010000124.1, read as the reverse complement.
AGGATTGCGGAATGTAGTTGCTCGATTTATCGAGCCAGAGAATGCCCAATGAATTAGGCAACTTCAGAATAATATGGACCAGACTATTCAGTTAAAACCTACCTTAGAAGATAAAGGCAAAAGGCTGGATCTATTCCTCGCAGGAAAAAATCTCAATCTTTCCCGCTCCAGGATTCAGAAATTGATTGACGAGGGTAAGATTACAGTTCAGGATAAAAAGGTAAAATCTCATTACAAAATAAAAGGTGACGAGAAAATTGTTATTGAAATTCCCCCTCCAGAAAAGTTATCTTTAGAGCCACAGGATATTCCTCTGGATATTGTTTATGAGGATAAGGACTTATTAGCCGTCAACAAGCCTGCCGGGATGGTGGTTCATCCTGCAGCCGGGAATTACAAAGACACTTTGGTCAATGCTCTTCTGTTTCACTGTAAAGATTTATCCGGCATAAATGGAGTCCTGCGTCCGGGTATCGTTCACCGGCTGGATAAAAACACTTCCGGGCTTTTGGTCGTAGCAAAAAATGATTTTGCGCATACTAATCTGGCTGATCAACTGAAGAACAGAACTCTAACCAGGGAATATGCGGCATTCTGTTGGGGGAATTTGCCCAAAGAGAAAGGTGTGGTAGAGACTTTGATCGGAAGGTCCGGCGGTGATAGAAAGATGATGACTGTGGTAAAGCAAAAAGGGAGGGAGGCAATTACCGAATATGAGGTTTTGGAGAGATTCCCACTTGGGGATTACCTCAGAATCAAGCTCAAAACCGGAAGGACCCACCAGATCAGGGTCCATTTTTTATATCTGAACCACCCAGTTATGGGCGACCCGGAATATGGTGGCAGGAAAAAGCATCTGGGGATGATAAAGGGGGATTTGAAAGGTTTAGCAAATCAGGTTTTGAAATTAATTGATAGACAGGCGCTGCATGCGAAGAAAATCGGATTTGTTCATCCGAGAACTAAAAAATATATGGAGTTTGAATCGGAATTGCCGGGGGATATGAAAGGGCTGTTGGAGTTTTTGAGGAAGCGATGATACAATGGGTCATTGCGAGTCCCTGAAAGGGACGAAGCAATCCTTTTACTCTGGACAGATTGCTTCGTCGTCCAGATGGACTCCTCGCAATGACGGAATGTAGCGTTGCCACTCCTGTGGCAACGAAGGGACGTCCTCCTCCTATTAACGGATCAGTAGGACGGGAGTGAGGACGCTACGAAAACGACTATGAAAGCAATCTTAGCTTTAGAAGATGGGAAGGTTTTTGAGGGGAGAGCTTTTGGCTCAATTGGTGAGTCATCTGGTGAGGTGGTTTTTAATACCTCGATGATGGGGTATCAGGAGATCCTGACTGATCCTTCTTATAATGGCCAGATTGTGGTGATGACCTATCCCCTGATCGGGAATTATGGCTTGAACGAAGAGGATTTTGAATCGAAAAAACCTTTTGTCAAGGGCTTTGTGGTCAAGGAGCATTCTCTTTTCCCTTCAAACTGGCGCTCTCAATATAACTTAGATGAATTCTTGAAAAGATATAATATAATCGGAATCGAGGATATTGATACCAGAGCATTAACCTTACATCTGCGGAATTTCGGAGCGAAAAAAGGGATAATCTCGTCTGTTGATTTAGACAGGAATAGATTAGTCCAGAAAGCAAAAGATTCTCCGAGCATTGTGGGAAAGGACTTAGTCTCTGAGATTACTGCTCCAACTGAATTCAGATGGGATGGGAAATATCAAGTCAAAAAGGAGAAAATCTACAAGGTCATTGCGTATGATTTCGGGATCAAGTATAATATCTTAAAGAAACTTTCTTCTTATGGATGTGAAGTGACAGTTGTGCCGGCTTTCACGCCGGCTGAAGATGTTATTTTCAGAAAACCAGATGGGATATTTTTGTCCAATGGACCAGGTGACCCAGAGGCGGTTTCCTATGCTATTAAAACGGTGAGAAGGCTAATAGGTTTAAGGCCCATATTCGGAATATGCTTGGGACATCAGATATTAGCTTTAGCCTTAGGTGCAAAGACCTTTAAATTGAAATTCGGGCATCATGGGGCAAACCATCCGGTGAAAAATTTGATTACCGGGAAAATAGAAATCACTGCTCAGAATCATGGTTTTGCAGTGGAAGAAAGCTCCCTGAAAGGAGCAGGTCTGGTTTTGACTCATCTAAATCTGAATGACAATACGGTCGAGGGGATGCGGCATGAGGATTATCCTTTGTTCTCAGTGCAATATCATCCGGAAGCCTCACCCGGACCCCATGATTCGGATTACCTTTTTGAGAAGTTTATGGAGTTGATGAAAACTGGAGTGTGAACCTTTAGGTCCATCAAATGAAAATATGTTGGCGCGGAGGTGTTCACAAGTGATTGAGCGGATTAATCAGATGGCAACATCGGATAATCTGCTTAATCATACTAATCAGCTGTGAGAAATCAGTTTTCCCTCTCCCCTTGTGGGAGAGGAGGAGAAATTTCACCCTCCCTTTATCCCTCCCGTCAAGGGAGGGAAACGTAATCGTCCTCACGGGAGTGAGGACGCTACGAGTAACAGGCTTGAATTTGCGGGGTTGGGAGCCCTGCCGACGAATATCGGGAATTCTTATTTCGTAGGGCGGGCACCTTGCCCGCCGAATTTTTCAAAATATGCCTAAAAGAACAGACATAAAAAAGATTCTGATAATCGGCTCAGGACCGATTGTGATCGGGCAGGCTTGTGAGTTCGATTATTCAGGCACTCAAGCCTGCAAGGTCTTGAAAGAGGAAGGCTATGAGGTAATCCTGGTAAATAATAACCCGGCAACTATAATGACTGATCCGGAACTTGCTTTCAAGACTTATATAGAGCCTTTGACCCTGCCGATTTTAGAAAAGATAATCGAAAAGGAAAGGCCACAGGCACTCCTTCCCACCTTAGGGGGCCAGACCGGGCTGAACTTAGCAACACAGCTTGCAGACTCAGGGATTTTGGACCAGTATGGAGTTGAGCTTATAGGTGCACCTTTGAAAAGCATAAAGCTTTCTGAGCAGAGAGAGCTTTTCAAAGAAGCAATGACCCAGATAGGCTTGGAAGTTCCCAGGAGCGGGATTGTCAAATCCATTGACGAGGCAAAGATTTTGGCAAGGAGGCTGGGTTACCCAATGGTTATAAGGCCAAGCTTCACGCTCGGAGGGAGCGGAGGTGGGATCGCATACAATTTAGAGGAGCTGAAAAAAACAGTGATGTTGGGTCTGGATTTAAGCCCGGTCAAGTCGGTTTTAATTGAGGAATCTGTGATCGGCTGGAAAGAGTATGAATTGGAGGTGATGAGGGATAAAAAGGACAACGTGGTGATAATCTGCTCTATTGAGAATTTAGACCCGATGGGGATTCATACTGGGGACTCGATAACTGTTGCTCCTGCTCAAACTCTGACTGATAAAGAATATCAGAGAATGAGGGATGCGGCGATTAAGATTATCCGTCAAATCGGAGTGGAGACCGGAGGCTCCAATATCCAGTTTGCCATAAATCCTGACTCAGGCAGGCTTTTGGTTATAGAGATGAACCCCAGGGTCTCCCGCAGCTCAGCCTTAGCCTCAAAAGCCACAGGATTTCCCATTGCCAAGATCGCAGCCAAGCTTGCAGTAGGGTATAACCTGGATGAAATACCGAATGATATCACCAAAAAGACTCCAGCCTGTTTTGAGCCGGCTTTGGATTATGTGGTAGTGAAGATTCCACGCTTTACCTTTGACAAATTCCCAGAAGCAAGCCCGGTTCTTACCACCCAGATGAAATCTGTGGGTGAGGCTATGGCTATTGGAAGAAATTTCAAAGAGGCATTGCAGAAAGGGTTCAGGTCTTTAGAGGCAGGTTATTCAGGTTTAACCGACTCGTCTGTTTATAAAGATCACAGCATAGAAGAACTCAGAAAGAAGTTGATAGTACCGGACAGGGAAAGGGTCATATACCTGAAAAAGGGGTTTGAACTGGGAATGGGGGTGGAGGAAGCCTATAATCTTACCAAAATCGACCAATGGTTTCTGTATCAGATCAAGGAGATAGTGGACTTAGAAGAAGAGCTGAAAGAGTACAGAAAAGAAAGTCTGGACCTTTTTGAAAAAGGTTACAAAAGAACCAAACTGGAAATCCCGTATGAGCTTCTGCTGAAGGCTAAAAAATATGGGTTTTCTGATAAGCAGCTTTCAGCCCTTTTAGGTTTAGATGAGGACTGGATCAGAAGAAAAAGGAAATCGTCAGGGATTATTCCAGTTTTCAAGACCGTGGACACCTGTGCCGGTGAGTTTGAATCTTACACCCCTTATTTTTACTCCACCTACGAAGAGGAGGACGAGGGGAGGTATTCGGAAAAGAAGAAAATCATAATCCTTGGCACAGGTCCCAACCGGATAGGTCAGGGGATTGAGTTCGATTATGCCTCAGTGCATGCTTGCATGGCTTTCAGGGAAGAGGGTTTTGAGACCATCATGGTCAACTGCAATCCGGAGACGGTCTCCACTGATTACGATACACCAGACAGATTATATTTTGAGCCTATCACCAAAGAAGATGTTCTGAACATAGTCGAAAAAGAAAAACCTTTTGGAGTGGCGATTCAGTTTGGCGGACAGACTCCGTTGAAATTAGCATTGGATTTGGAAAAGGCTGGAGTAAATATAGTTGGCACTTCTCCTGCAAATATCGACCTGGCTGAGGACCGGAAGAAGTTCGGCATGGTTGTGGAGAAGCTGAATATACCTCAACCGCCTAACAGGTTTATAATCCATCCCGAAAAAGCAAAATCTGCTGCAACTCAATTAGGCTATCCGGTGTTGATCCGGCCTTCCTATGTTCTGGGTGGCCAGGCAATGCAGATTGTGTATGATGAGAACTCTTTAGATGAATATATAAAAAAAGCAAAAGAAGTCTCGCCTGAGCATCCGATCCTGATGGACAAGTTTATCGAGGATGCCATAGAAGTAGAAGTAGATGCAGTCTCGGATGGAGAAGATACCTTCATCGGCGGCATAATGGAGCATATCGAGGAAGCCGGAATCCACTCAGGGGATTCCTCATGTGTTCTTCCCCCTTATTCTCTGTCTGAAGATGAGATCGAAAAGATCAGGGAGTATACTAAGGTCATCTCAAGGGAATTGAAGATCATCGGGCTTTTGAATATCCAGTATGCCATAAAAAACGAGCAGGTCTACCTCTTAGAAGTTAATCCTAGGGCTTCGAGAACAGTTCCCTTTGTCTCCAAAAGCATCGGAATACCTTTGGCTAAGTTGGCAGCCAAGGTAATGGTAGGCAGAAAGTTAAAAGAGCTCTTGCCTCAGAGACTGCCTCGAATAAATCATGTCTCGGTAAAAGTGCCGGTATTTCCCTTTATAAAATTCTCAGAAGTAGATTTTCTATTAAGCCCTCAGATGAAGTCGACTGGTGAATCTATGGGGATAGACAAGGATTTAGGAAAAGCTTTTGCCAAAGCCTATACCGGTCCGAATCAATTCTCTGGACTTCCGAAAACGGGAACCGTTTTCATTAGCGTAAAAAATAAAGATAAGAGAAGCGTGGTATTCTTAGCCAAGAGATTGGAGAGTCTCGGCTTCAGGATTGTTGCGACCTCCGGCACAGCCAGGGTTTTGGCAAATAGCGGGATTAAAGTGGAGCCGGTTTATAAAGTCAAAGAGGGAAGGCCAAACATTGTCGATCGACTGAAAAATAAGGAGATCGACCTGGTCATCAATACCCCCTCAGACGGAACTTCACATATTGACTCTTTTTCAATCCGCAGGTCAGCAATAGAATATAACATCCCCTGCATAACCACCCTTTCCGGAGCCCAGGCAGCAATTAATGCTATCGAGGGGCTGCTTAAAGAAGAATTAGAGGTAAGGGCTTTGCAGGATTATTTCAAAGAGTAGCCGTGGCGTTATGTTCTTTTTTGTCATTCTGAGGGAGTCCGAATGGACGACCGAAGAATCTATCGAATTTGGCAATAAGGCAGATTCTTCGTCCTGCGGACTCAGAATGACAAGATAAACCAACCATAAAAAATTTCTTCCCCCCTTTAAAATTTTCTTGCTTTCTTTTAGGAATTTTGTTAAAATGTTACAAATAAATTAACCCGTAATCAAGAAACGGAGGGATAGATGAGCAAAAAGTTAAATGACCAACTGAATGAGGCGATTGCCCGGGAGATCGCGGTATCCATTCAGTATATGTGGCAGCACGTGATGGGTGACGGGATGGAAAGCCCGGCAGTGACTGAAATCGTCAAGAAAACAGCTGTCACAGAGATGAAGCACGCTGAGGCTATAGCCGAAAGACTCGATTTCTTAGGAGGAGTGCCTACCACCCAGCCCACTCCGATTAAGATCGGCAAAACCCTGACCAATATGATTGAACTCGATATTGAGGCTGAGAAGGATGCTATAAGGCTTTATAAGGAGATCATCAACTTGGCGGATGAGGAGAAAGATGTCGTAACCCGCAAGCTGTTTGAGGATATCCTCACAGATGAAGAAGGACACCTGAACGAGTTTCAGACCCTGCTGAAGAAGAAATAGATTTGAATCTTTTGTAGGGGCGTTCAATTGAACGCCCCTACGCTAAATCCCACCTTGAGGGCAAGGCGGGGCAAAGGTATAAATGGTCTCAGTTCAACCCTCTCCTTTAAGGAAAGGGGAAAAGAATTCGTAGAGACGTATCGCATGCGTCTCTTTTTTTTGTTTTCGCAGGGATACGCTATGCCGTGTCACTACTTTTTGTACATCAAGGGATTGCTTCGTCGTCATGCGGACTCATCGCAATGACAGATTTACATTAGGGTTTGATGAATCGAACCCCTACGTTCCTCCCCAAAATTAACTCTTGATATTCATATTTAATGATTTATAATACCTACTACAGGGACCATATATGTTTTCACAGGCTTTAAAATCTTTGCTTAGATCGGATAAACGCGTAGTGGTCTTAACTGGGGCTGGGATTTCTGCGGAAAGCGGGGTTCCTACTTTCAGAGGGAAGGATGGGCTATGGAAAAAGTTCAAACCAGAGGAGTTGGCTACATTTGATGCCTTTATCTCCAATCCCCAACTGGTCTGGGAATGGTATCAATACAGGAGGAAACTTATCTCTGAGATCAAGCCAAATCCGGGTCACCATAGCCTGGTGAAAATGGAAGATTTTTTTGAAGATTTCCACCTTATAACCCAGAATGTGGATGGATTACACCAGAAAGCGGGCTCAAAAAAGGTTATCGAACTGCATGGAAATATAAAGAGGAACAAATGCATAAAATGCGGGCGAAAATATGAAGAGTTGGAGTTTCCTTCAGGAGAAATTCCTCCTAAATGCACTTGCGGCGGGATGTTTCGTCCGGATGTGGTCTGGTTTGGTGAGATGCTGCCATCTCAGGCTATAAATGAAGCTTATAAGTTTTCCTCTTTATGCGACATTTTTTTCTCCATAGGCACCTCAGCAATAGTCTACCCAGCTGCTCACCTGCCAGTTGTGGCAAAGCAGGGAGGAGCTTATCTGGTCGAAATAAATATCGAAAGGACCGAGTTGTCTGATTTGGCAGATGAGGTTTTATTGGGCAAAGCCGGGGAGATTATGCCTGAAATAGCTGGGGCGATAAGGGAAACGCAGGAATAGAAAAAGGAGAAGTATTCACAGCTGATTGTCAGGATTAAGTCGAATTTGACCTTGAGGCTGATAAACCTTTTACAAACATCCGTTTAATCTGCTTCATCTGCTGTGAGGTTATTTCATCGACTTCGCCACTAAAGTGGCTATGAACAGATACAGGTTCTGGAGTATAAACCTTCAGGTTTAACAGATGAAACCTGTTTTAACTCGAAATAAAAGGGTAGTGTTGCCACTCTTGTCCTATGGGGGCTTTCTCTGGCAACGGAGAAACGTCCTCATCCTATGAACGGATCCGTAGGACTGGAGTGAGGACGCTACAGATAGTTCCCTCTCCCCTGGTGGGAGAGGGCTTCGGCGGGAGCTCAGCCGAACGGTTAGGGAGAGGGGGAAAAAATGATTTCACCCTCCCTTATATCCCTCCTCTACGAGCCGTAAGGCTTTTATCGGCCATTAAGGGAGGGAAAAGGTAGAGCTAAAGCCGCCAGAGTCTTTAGACTTTACACTCCACGGATTCTTTATCGTATTTAGTTTGATGAGAGTTTCAGATATAGACAAAAGAGTTGAAGAGGCCTATAAAATCTTAAGCTCCTGTCGTCTTTGTGGGTTTGAATGCGGGGTTAACCGTCTCAAAGGTGAAAAAGGAAAATGCAGAAGCGGCAAAGACGTCATGATAGCAAGTTGTAATCTTCATTTTGGCGAAGAGCCTCCCATTTCCGGGGAAAAAGGGTCAGGCACGGTTTTTTTCACTAATTGCAGCTTGAGGTGCGTTTATTGCCAGAACTATCCGATCAGTCAGATGGGGAAAGGAAAAAGGATCTCAACCTTAGAGTTGTCTGAGAAGTTCCTCGATTTGCAGAGAAAAGGAGCACACAACCTGAATCTGGTAACCACCACCCATTTCATTCCTCAGATTTTAGAGGCTCTTTCCTTTGCCTGGGACAAGGGTTGTTCCCTGCCAATCGTTTATAATACCTCTGGGTATGAATCTGAAATCGCATTATCCCTTTTAGACGGGGTCATAGATATCTACCTCCCAGATATGCGCTACTCTGAAGATGATAAAGCCTTCACTTTTTCAAAAGCGGAAAGGTACGTTAAGATCAATCAGAGGAATATCAAAGAGATGTTCAGACAGGCAGGCAATCTGAAACTGGATTCCTCCGGACTGGCTATCTCAGGAGTCATTGTTCGCCACCTGGTACTCCCTGAAAATGTTGTCGGCAGTTTGAAGACCTTTGAATTTTTAGCCCATGAGGTCTCGGACAAAATCTGGGTCAGTCTGATGGGGCAATATTTCCCTGCGTACCAGGCAAAAAGCTTCCCCCCGCTGGACCGGAGAATAAAGAAGCAAGAATACGATCTGGCTTTAGATTATTTTAACCTTAGTGGTCTTTCTTCTGGCTGGGTGCAACCGGAGGAGTTTTCCGAATGAGAAAAGTAATTTTTATCTGCACACTCCTTTTGCTTTTTAGTTTTTCCTGTGTATATTATAACACCTTTTATCATGCAGAGGAGACATATAAGAAGGCGGAGAAGTCTCAGAAGAAAGCAAAAAGAGAGGTAGCCTCAGGCACAGAGGTTAAGGACTACCAGGATGCTATTAAAAAAGCCTCCAAGGTCCTGACCTTTAATCCTAAATCCAAATGGGTGGATGATGCCCTGTTCCTCATTGGAAAGTCATATTACAATCTGGGGGATTATCCTAAGGCGGAGAGGAAATTTCAGGAGCTGGTCAGCAGTTTCCCTAAAAGCAACCTGGTCGAGGAATCCTATTATTATCTGGGGTTAAGCCGCTATAAACAGGGTAACAAAGTAGAAGCCACCGAAGCATTGATCTCCCTTTTGGATAATCCAAAAATGAAGAAAAGAAAATCCGAGGTCTGCTTCGAATTAGGGGAGATCAAATTCGAGGAGGGTGAATATGCTGAGGCGATAAACTTCTACAAGCGGATGCTGGAACAATACCCTAAAGATGAGCTCAACCCTGAAGCACAGTTCAGGATCGGCCAAGGGTATTTCGAGTTAAAAGATTTTACCCAGGCCAAGGAAAGCTTTTCCAAAGTAAGAAAATACGGGAAGCAGGGAGATCTGCTCTACCAATCTATTTACTGGACCGGGGAATCGGCCTATAGCTTAAAGGATTATAAAGAAGGATTGAAGATCTTCTTAGATTTATCCAGGGAGAAAAAGTATACCAAATATCTTCCCCGGATAGAGCTGAAAATAGCTGACGGGTACAAGCTTTCCGACAGTCTGGACCAGGCTTTAAAAAAGTATGAGGAGATAACTCTGACTTTTCCCCGGACCGAAGAATCGGCTGAAGCGTATTATCGGGCTGGCTTGATAAATCTGGAGGAGAAGCGCGACCTGAAAAAAGCCCAGGAATTATTCGACAAGACAAAGACCGACAGGCCAGCCTCACCCTTTGCCAGATTATCTTTAGAGAAAAGTGCGGACATCTCTAAATTATCCAGTTTTCAGGAACAGGTGACAAAAGAGGAATCGTTGAAAGTAGCTGAGCCCTTTTTCCATTTAGCGGAATTTTACCTTACCGAGATGAACCTGCCTGAATCGGCTTTGACTGAATACCAGACCGTAGTGGATAAATATCCGGAAAGTGAATATGCGCCTAAATCCGTTTACGCGGTGGCCTGGATTTACGAGAATATTTATCAGGACAGCGCCAAAGCCAAGGAGTATTATCATAAGATTATAGAACAGTATCCTAATAGCGATTACTCTAAAAATGCACTGGCGTATCTTTCCCTGCCAGAGGAGTCTCTGCAGGTGAACCTGGCTGAAAAGGAGTATGCGGTGGCAGAAAGCCTGCTTTTCCAGGAAAGAATGGTTGATTCGGCCAGGGTGATCCTCCAGAAAATAGTCAGCGATTACCCTCAATCCAGGTATGCCTGTAAAGCCGAGTGTGCCCTGGCCTGGAGTTTGGAGCAATATCAGAATCCGGGAGATAGCAGTGTGGCTTTGGCTTACCAGGCGATAATCGACAAATACCCGCAAACCGAGTATGCTGATTTTGCCAAGAAGAGACTGGGGATTAAAGTGGTCAAGGCTCCTCTGCCTCCGCCTCAGACAACTCAACCAGCACCTTCTGACACCACTGCGGATTCTACCAAAACTACACCTGTGCCTTCAGGAATACCCAAAGCTCCTGCGCCGAAAGTCAAAGGTATTTTTTACTACCCCCAGGCTCAGCTTGAGACCGGGATCAAGGGCAAGGTGGGTTTGAAGATAAAGATAGATTTCACCGGAAAGGTCACGGATGTGGCTGTAGTAAATTCCTTGAATAATCAGGAAATTGATGACGCGGCTAAAGATGCAGCCTTAAGGACAGAGTTCGACCCGACGCTGATTAACCCGGTGCAATTAAATGATTGGTTCTTGTATGAGGTAGAGGTTGTCCCTCCTCAGCAACCGCAACAATGAGGAAATAAATATATCCCTTAAATGGATAAAAAAGGGGAAAGATGAACCAGAGGAAAGAAGAAGGGCTGCTCCTTTCAGTCGAAAACTTAGGTGAGAGACTCTTCCGTTTAAAGATTCACTCGCCCTCTGTTTCGAAAAAAGCTTTGCCCGGGAACTTCTGTCATCTGAGGGTGAACGAGTCATATTCTCCCCTTTTAAGAAGGGCTTTCAGCATTCATCAGGTGGAAAAGGAAAAGAATAATTTTGAGCTTCTCTTCAAAGTGGTTGGGCCAGGAACCCAAATCCTTTCCGAAAAAAAACCTGGAGAAAAAATAGACCTCTTAGGTCCTTTGGGGAATTCGTTTTCTTTGCCTGCAAAGGATGAAAATGCAGTACTCTTAGCCGGGGGGATGGGAATAGCACCCTTATTTTATCTTATTAATTCTCTTCTTACGAAGAAATTTAATCCTGAGAAAATCACTCTTTTTTTTGGAGTCAAGGGGAAAGATGAATGCCTCCTTATAAACGAGATCGTTTCCACCGGAATAAGACTCCATTTAGCCACAGAGGATGGAAGCTCAGGATATAAGGGGATGATTACTGAGCTTTTTTTTCAGGAGCTTCAAAGTAGAAGGATTAAGGCAAAGAGGACGAAATTCTTCGCCTGCGGTCCAAATCCGATGCTCAAAAAAGTCTCTGAGATCTCCAGGAAATTCAAGCTTGACTGCCAGATCTGCCTGGAAAACCATATGCCCTGCGGCATAGGTGCCTGCATGGGATGTGTGGTCAAAACGTCTGAAGGATATAAGCGGGTCTGCAAGGACGGGCCGGTG
>JALHSU010000123.1 GCA_022865345.1 Candidatus Zixiibacteriota bacterium | reverse complement strand
GCAGGGTACTTCCTCTGGAGCACTAAATTCAAAAACGCGACTCCAGCCGCGACCAAGCCAAAAGGGAATCTCAGCCAGAGAATAAAAAAATCTATAAACAAACCGCTATCTCAAACATCTGTTCAGACAGTTACTCCGGGAGATTCAACTGTTAAGGTTTTGGCTGAGCAAAAGGCTGATTCTGTCAAAAATCCAGTTCCGATTTCAGCTCAGGAAATTAAGCCTGAAAAAAAGGTAGAAGCTCAGGCAGAAAAACTCTTAGTCCAACCATCCTCAGTTCAAAGGACAAGCCAAAGAGAGACTGCTATCCAGCCTTCCACGGAGGATAAAACTAATTCAAAGAAGATTTTGAATGAATCTCAGACTCAAAATGCACAGCCTGAAAAAAAGTCTGAACCACAGAGCGATACAAAACCCTCGTCACCAAAAATCCTTAGTAGCAAGAAAGCCCCTGCTTTGAAAACCGAGAAAAAGTTAGCTGAGGAGAAAACCACTCTGCCGGATAAACTTGTCCTGTCCACCCCTTCGACCAGAACTGATTCCAGACCTATAGCTCCTTTTTCTGCTGAAGAGAATAGACAACTGGCTAAAAACTATTTCGATTTTGGAGTCGAATCTCATAAAAAAGGGAACTTGCAGGACGCTGAGGAGTGTTACCTCAAGGCTCTGGCTTTGAATGTAGATTTTTATCCGGCTCGCTTGAACCTTTCCACAGTCTATCTGGAAAGAGGGAAATTAGCTGAAGCGGAAAAGGAGCTGACTTCTCTTCTAAGCCAGAATCAGGAAGACACCAAGACTATTTATAATTTTGGCTTGCTTTATTTCAAGAAAAAGGAGTTCCAGAAAACAGTTGAATATGCTCAGGAACTTTCAAACCTTGCCCCGGATTCCCCTAAGGCTTACCTGCTTATGGGGAAGAGCCTTGAGGCTCAAGGCAAGTTGGACGAAGCCATAAAGGCTTACGATAAAGCCTACCAGATCGATCCGGCTGACCCTTCAACCCTTTACTCCCTGGCAAGGGCAAATGACCTGGCAGGGAACAAAAAGGAAGCTGTCACTTATTATCAGCTTTTTCTCAAAAACTCCGGGGAAAAAGATTCGGTTTTAAAAAGAAGTGTCAGGGAAAGGGCGGCTTTCTTAAGCTCGGAAGGAGTGAGAAATGACTAAATCCATCGGCGAGCTGCTCTTAGAATCAAAAACTGTCACTCCCAAGCAGTTTGATGTTGCCTTACGGGAGCAGAAAAGGACCGGAGAAAAAATTGGTCTGATCTGCGAAAGATTAGGGTTTGTCAATCCTGACGTAATTTTAAAGCTTTTATCCCAGCAGTCCGGCAGTACCTATTTTGACTTTAGCTCCAACCCAGTTGAGCTAGAGGCATTACAGCTCGTGCCTGAGGCAATGGCAAGAGAACTTAAACTTATTCCTACAGAGACCCAGAATAACAAAAAGCTCATAGTGGCAATGGCAAATCCCAATGATATCATGGCCATTGACAAGCTGAGGAAGATCACCAGCTTAGATGTGGAGCCAAAAACTGCCGCAGAAGAGGATATCTTAGCAGCCATAGACACATTTTATGGAATGGAGGCTGCCACAGAGAAAATTATAGAGGAAAGTCTTGCCCAGACCTTGAGCGTGGAAGAGGTGGAAAAAGAAACCCCTCCCTTAATAAAGTTAGTTGATGCGGTTATCGCGCACGGGATAAGAGAGGGAGCCACTGACATCCATTTTGAGACCGATGATAAGGTTGGAAGGATCAGGTACCGTGTCGACGGAATCTTAGAGCCGGGATTTATTCTTCCCAAGAAGATTTATTCTCCTGCAGTCAGCCGGTTAAAAATCATGGGAGGAATGGACATCACCGAGCAGAGGATTCCCCAGGATGGAGGTATCCGGTTCAATTACAATTCTAAAGATATTGACATCCGTGTATCCAGCCTGCCGATAATGCACGGCGAATCAGTGGTTTTGAGGATTCTGGCAAAACCCAGATTCCTCTTAAGCTTAGACCAGCTCGGGTTTACCGGGGAGAATCTGGTTAAATTCAGGAGAATGGTTCAGAAATCATACGGGATGATCGTCCTCACCGGACCGACCGGTTCAGGTAAATCAACCACCCTTTATGCGGCTTTAAAGACTTTGAATGCCTTAGAGAAAAATATCATCACTTTAGAGGACCCCATAGAATCGCAGATTCCTTTGACCAAACAATCCCAGGTTTTGGAAAAAGCAGGATACACCTTTGCCAAAGGCTTAAGAGCCTGTATGAGGCACGACCCGGATGTGATTCTGATAGGAGAGATGAGAGATACCGAGACTGCCCAGATGGCTTTCCGGGCTTCCATGACCGGACATTTGGTTTTCACGACGCTACACGCTAACACCGCTTCAGCTTCTGTGGCACGACTTCTGGATTTAGGCATAGAGTCATTTATCGTGGCAACTTCACTTTTGGCAGTTATCTCCCAGAGGCTTTTGCGCAAGGTCTGCTCCAAATGTAAAACGACCTATACACCGAAGGAAGAGGAACTCGCCCCCTATCATCTGGAGAAATTACTGAACACCACCCTTTACAAAGGGGAAGGGTGCGAAAAATGCAAGTTCACCGGATATAAAGGCAGGATGGGTATCTTCGAGGTCTTAGAGGTAACTCCTGAGATAAATGAGCTGATAGCCAGAAGGGCTACCTCTTATGAAATCGAAAAGACTGCCAAGTTCGAATTCCTGTTTGAGGACGGGATAAAAAAGGTTTTGGCCGGAGCAACCACCTTATCTGAAGTCTTAAGGGTAGCGGGATAATGTCAGAATTCACCTATAAAGCGGTTGACCAGAAGAACAAGCAGGTTAAAGGCTCCTGCCAGGCAAAGAATTTACAGGAGGCTGAGGGTGAAATCCGTCAGATGGGACTCTATCCTGTTCAGGTTTCAAAAAAGGTAGAAAAAAAGGGGTTCGGTCTTTCCAAGAAAATCAAAAAAAGGGATCTCCTATCATTTACTATTCAGCTGCAGCTAATGCTTTCTGCTGGACTTCCAATCCTCAGAGCCTTTTCCAACATAGCTGCCCAGGAGAGAAATCCTAAATTCCGCAGCGTAATTGTAGATATTGCCAAAAGGATTGAAGGAACCGGCAGTCTGGGTGAATCGATCTCTGCTTATCCTCAGATTTTTCCTCCATTTTTCGTTGGTTCCATAAGGGCAGGCGAGCAGGGAGGCCATTTAAATGATATCTTAGAAGAGCTGGTCAAATCCATAGAAAACCAGGAGGAACTGGAGTCTTCCCTTAAACAGGCCATGATCTATCCTATTTTGATTATGGTTGTGATGTCCGGAGTGGCAGGGTTCTATGCCTTTTATCTTATGCCCAAAATGATGGCGCTGGTGAAGGAGTTAGGCGCACCTTTACCTTTTCTCACCCGGGCGATTATGGCCAGTACCGGTATGGTAAGAGCGTTCTGGATTCCTATCATTCTTTTTTTCCTGGTGTCAGGGATCGGGCTTTTCATTTATTCCAAAACTGAAAACGGAAAATACACTATGAGTTTTATGAAGTTAAGATTCCCCCTCTTCGGCCCAGTAGTACAGAAGACTGTCTTAGCCAAATTTTCCCATTATCTTTCTCTGCTGCTGAAAACCGGTTTTGGCCTTGTCCCTTCTTTGGAATTGCTCAAGGGAACAATCGGAAATCAAAGCATCATCCGCGCAGTGGAAACAATGCAGGAAAGAATAAACCGGGGAGAATCACTTTCCGAGTCGATGAAAGGGCTTCCTTTTCCACCCTTTATGGTTAGTATGGTAGCTTTAGGAGAGGAAAACGGGATGGTGGATAAACAACTTCTTAAGGTAAACGAATATTTTGAGAAAGACATTCAGAGAGCAACAAAAAGGGTTTTGTCTTTGCTGGAGCCTATGATCTTGATTGGATTCGGGGCTTTTGCCGCCTTAATTTTACTCTCCACCTTTATGCCTCTGTATAAAGCCATGGGCCAGATAAATTAACTTGTTTACCAGCAGGAGTAGCTCCTGACGGAACAAAAGGAACGCAAGGACAACAAGAAAACCAATGGACAGACCATTCTGGTAGATTAACCTTATTTTTCGAACAGCTTTTTGTATTTACCGTACCCTTCCTTTTCCAGGTCCTCTTTTGGAATAAATCTTAAAGAGGCGGAGTTCATGCAGTATCTTTGCCCTGTGGGTGCTGGACCATCGTCAAATAAATGGCCCAGATGAGAATTTCCTCCCTTACTTTTTATTTCCATTCTTGTCATTCCCAAGCTCGTATCTTCTTGCTCCGCGATATTCCCTGGCTCAAGTGGTTGGGTAAAGCTGGGCCAGCCGGTCCCTGAATTATACTTATCCCTGGACGAAAACAAAGGCTCGCCAGAAACCACGTCAACATATATCCCTTCTCTTTTATTGTTCCAGTACTCGTTTTCAAATGGAGGTTCTGTGCCGCATTCCTGGGTCACCTTGTACTGCAAAGGCGTAAGCTTGCTTTTCAATTCCTTTTCTTTCGGCTTGGTAGAATTTTCTCCCCAGGTTTCTTTTATGAATCCCTCTCTGCCTGACCCTTTCTTGTACAATTTGAACGCAAGCGGTTGCTTTTGAGAGTAACCCTGATGATAATCTTCTGCTTTGAAGAATTGAGTGAAGGGTATAATTTTCGTGATGACAGGTTTATCGAACTTCCCGGACCTTCCCAGCTTCTCTTTTGATTTCTCTGCGATAGCTTTTTGCTCTTCATTATGGTAAAAAATAGCAGTCCTGTATTGCGAACCCCTATCAGCGAACTGTCCTCCCTGATCTGTGGGATCGATCTGCCTCCAGAAGAGGTCTAACAGGCGTTCATACGATACCCTGGAAGGATCAAAGGTGATCTGGACTGCTTCATAATGACCAGTTGTCCCGGAGCTTACTTCTTCATAAGTCGGCTTATCCTTGCTGCCGCCCGTGTATCCTGAAACCGCATCCACTACTCCCTCAACCCTTTTGAAGGCATCTTCCATACACCAGAAACATCCACCCGCAAAAGTCGCCTTCTGTATGACTGCCTTTTCATTTTTCTGATTTTTCTCAGACATTACTGCTCCTCCTATTAAAGCTATCGATATTGCAACAATGAGAATTCTTGTGTTGTAAAACATATTCTCCTCCTGTCCTGAAATCTCAGAAGATATACGAATGAACCGCAGAACCTGAATAAGGAGGTTGAAAGTAAAAGTAGGTCAGGAGCCCAGCGCCCCTGACAAAACAGCTCTTTTCTAACATCCATAATAGCCCATCATGATCCAAGATAATCCAATCTGAAATGAGGCATAAAAGAGGCACGGGGTACCCCCCCTAGTGCCACTCTCTATATCTCTTACATATATAGAGAGTTGAGCTAGGGTTTCCTCACGCACCGTCAAAATATTTTCAGGTTGGAAAAAGAAAGGGACAGATCACAAACGTCTGTCCCCTTAGGTTGCTCAAATTTCCTCAATCCTTCAACAGAGTGCGATTACGCTCCCTGGACAATCGACCAGTGGGCGTGAACCATGCTCCACTTACCGTTTTTCCAGTGATACACCGAAGTGACCTTCCATCCTTCCAGCGCCTTACCGTCTGTCGTGCTGGCCTTCCAATGGAAAGTGAGGATTGCGGTATTGCCATAGACCTGCACCTTCGGATTCACAATGTCATATGTGTGAGGTGGAATCTGCCCCGCAAAAGATGCCAAGTAGTTGCGGACTGCCTCGAGACCTTCTATCCTCGGCTGCGCACCCGGCATGAAGTCGAACCAAGTAACATCGTCTGCACTAATGTCAATGTACCCATGTGTATTGCCCTGCGACCACTTGTCCAGCGCACTGCGCTCGAGAGCAATAATTTCTTCACCGGCGTTTTGGTGTGTTGTATCCGAATCACACCCACCCAAGACTATCAATGTCAAGATTGTCACAAGAATTGCTGTCCGTGACATGTTTGCTCCTTTCGGTTGATGAGAATTGATTGTTATTACTTGACGAGACGTGCTTGCGGCTAACTTGTTCACATCCTCACTTGGTCCTGCCCCTCGTTATTATACCACTTTTTAAGTTAGTCACGCCATAACAATTGTCAAATCTAATTACAGTAGATCAACTTTTATTTCGGGAACTGGAAATTAATCTTCGAATGTACCCCCGGCAACACTCATTATTTCTCTTACACCCGCATGGGCTTTTTACGTTTCTTCGTGAGTTCTTGCAGGATTAGAGCTCCAATCTTAAGTCTATATCGCTATTCAACCTATATCTCGATTATTGCTTGTTTCTGTCGATCTATACGCAAATGACTGCCTTTGAGTATTTCCTCTGATCTTCTGGCAAAGTTAGTTGATTGATTTACAATATGTTAAACAAAAACCAGGGGAGTTTCGTACAGTATTTTATTGGCACGTTTCTTGTGATATAAAAGTCGGAGAATTTCCTCTCTCTTTGCAGTAATGCTAAGTCCAGATTTTCGAAAATTTAAACAGTGGGAGAGGGCAGGCAGGAGAAGCTCTTTTTATGTTTCCAGTAAAACTCTATACAAGAATGCTGTATAAATTGTGAAAAGATGATATTGCTAAAAATGAGATTTATTAATGATAAGAGTAACGATTTCGATACTTCTATCGGAGAAAGATTACTATCCGATACTATTTATATGGAGATGAAATAGTGACAGCTAAGTTGTCAATTGAGCTGACAGCAATGAAAAAGCAAGAAATTAATAATTAAAATCTACACGGGAGGTTAAAATGTATTTCAAATGGTTGCGGTTGTTAAGTATTTTTTTGGGGGGGTTAGTTTTAATGCTTTGGGTGGGCGGAGAGAGCATTAATGCATCCGACTTAACGGCAACAGCTGGGCAGTTTCAAAATGGATTAAGTAGTACAATGAACGATTCCATCACTATAGAGAAGATTTTGTTTTCCAACACGCCTTACAGCGGCGATAACGAGATCTATATGATGAACACCGATGGTAGCGGCATACAGAAACTAACTAACCACGCAGGGCGGGATTGCGGTCCGGCATGGTCTCCCGACAGAAAAAAGATTGCCTTCTATGTCCATTATGATGACAATAATTGGTCTGAATTTGTGATGGATGCTAATGGCAGCAACATAATTCGATTGACCAATACTCCAAACGTCTGCGACGGTGATCCTAACTGGTCACCAGACGGAAAACAGATAGCTTTTGCAAGATGGTACCCGCTGGAAAATTATCGTTCTGAAGTTTGGGTGATGGATGCTGACGGAAACAATCAGCACCGCATCGGTACATTTGACGGTGGTGGACCTGATTGGTCCCAGGACGGAAGTAAGATTGTATTCTATTCAAATATAAGTGGTATTTATCATATCTGTGTGGCTGACACGGATGGGACGAATCTTCAACAACTGACAAACACTGGTACAGAAAATTGGTGGCCCTCGTATTCAGCAGATGGTAGCAAGATTGCTTTTCAATCCAATCGTGACGGAAACCATGAGATTTATGTCATGAACGCGGATGGAATAAACCAGGTAAGACTGACCAACAATCCGGCAGAAGATGGTGATCCGTGCTGGTCACCCGATGGTAATCGGATTGCCTTCTCTTCGTTTCGTGACGGTAAATATGAAATATACAGGATGAATGCGGGCGATGGTAGCAACCAAACCAGATTGACCACCATGCAAATCCATAACATACAGCCGGATTGGGGCTCGGTGTGTGTGC
>JALHSU010000122.1 GCA_022865345.1 Candidatus Zixiibacteriota bacterium | reverse complement strand
CCACAAAATTACCAAGGTGTTAATACTGATGCATTCGTGGTGATGCCAAATCATATTCACGGAATAATTGTTTTATCATCTGTAGGGGCAACCCCCTGTGGTTGCCCACCACCAGGGCAGGCACAGGGGCCTGCCCCTACAATGTCTTTACCTGATGTAGTTCATCGGTTCAAATCATTGACCACGACACGTTATAGAAAATCTTTTCTACAAGATCACTCACAACAATTTTCTGGCTGTTTATGGCAGCGCAATTATTACGAGCACGTTGTCAGAAACGAAGATGAACTGAACCGCATCCGGGAATATGTTCTATATAATCCACTGCAATGGCAATATGACCGGGAAAATCCAGAGTGTATTCAGGATAACGATTATGAAAAACAGTGGGGTGATTTCGAAGAAAAAATATTTGGTGAAAGGATAATACAACAGGCAGGAATGTCTGTTGTGCCAGATGTTAGTGAAGATATTCCTGTCTGATAGAATAGGAACAGGCAGGATGCCTGTTCCACTGCAAGAAAGGTATGTCAGACATTCCTGTCTGACATTATTGGAACAGACCAGAATGTCTGTCCTACCAAAAAGTTATGTGAACAGACAGGATGTCTGTACCACCTGAAATAAATACTATGATCAAGAAATCAACACAGATTTCGATCGCGCTGGCTCAGATTGAGGAGAGCATCGCTCTAAAGGAGAAAATCAAGTTCGAGCTTTCGGAAAAGATTGTAGAATTCTCCGGGATTCTTGGAAACTGCTTGAAAAAAGGTGGGAAGATTCTGCTCTGCGGGAATGGTGGCTCTGCGGCGGATGCTCAGCATATCGCCGGGGAGTTAGTAGTGAGGTTGAAATCCTCCTCTAAAAGGAAAGCTCTGCCGGCAATTGCCTTAACAGTTAACTCTTCAGTCCTTACTGCAGCAGCCAACGACTTCGGATTCGAAAAAGTGTTTTCCCGCCAGGTGGAGGCACTGGGGGTAAAAGGGGATTGCCTTTTAGCCTTCAGCACTTCAGGCGAATCTTCAAATGTGAATTCAGCCGTAAAAACTTCCAGGAAAATCGGGATGAAGACTCTGGCTCTCTCAGGAAAAGATGGGGGAGAGATGGCCAGGATTGCGGATTTTTCCATCACCATTCCCTCTTCTGAGACCCAGAGGATACAGGAGGTGCATATTCTTATCGGGCACATTATCTGTGATCTGATTGAGAGAGAATTCGAGTAGATTAAAAAGCCTTTTAAAAAAAGTTTTTGGGAAGGGGCTTTTGGAGTGAGAATCTTCAGGTTCGTCAGAAATGGTATATTATTTTAACAGGTAAAGCTAAAGTCTCAAGACCTTGAGGCTTTACACTCCAATATCTCCTTTCCATAAATTTAATTTGTTATGAGCTATTTGAAATGTGGAGATGGCAGGATTTGGAAACTCCTCAGCAGATTTATACCTCTTCAATAGCCCGAAATACCCTTTATAATTTCCTTTTCAGGGGGAGCGGGCTTTTTTTCGGATTCATAACCTCTATCGTAATTGCCAGGCTGTTAGGCCCGGAAAAACTCGGCGAATACAGTTTATCTTTCTGGATTCTGACCGTCGTCGGATATTTTGTCAATTTAGGACTGCCCACCACAGTTACCAAGTATATTTCAGAATATTCAGGTAAAAAAGATTACATTTCTGCAGGGACTATCCTCAGAAATTGCTCCAGATGGATTTTCTGGACTGGAATCTTTGTCACGCTTTTACTTTTCCTTACCTCCCCGATAATTGCAGGGCTTTACCATAAGCCTTATCTTTCCCTCTATCTCAGGATCGGTGCCTTGGGAATGATACCGATGGGGCTTTTGGCCATCTATATGGCGTCTTTTTCCGGATTCCTGAGATATGATCTGATCGCGTTTTTGACCTTTTTGCTTTCCCCGTTGACTTTCCTTTTGATAATACTGGCACTGGTTTTAAAAAGAGAGGTGGAGTATCTTTTCTGGGTCAGTTTTATCTCCAACCTGCTGGGAGCATTTCTTTACTATGAGTTCTACCATTCGAAAAAATATCCTTATGTCAAGAAAGGTTTGCCTTCAGAATTGAAGAGTAAACTCATAAACTATAGCCAAAGCATTTTCGTCATTTTGCTTTTAGAGGCTTTTTTGTGGGAAAGGTTCGAGCTACTTTTTTTAGGAGCTTACAGCAATGAAACCCAGGTAGCATTTTATAATTTGGGTTTCAATTTAGCCAACAAGGTAATTTTACTTTTGCCTGGTGCTCTGGCCGGAGTGCTGCTGCCGATTATGTCCGAAGCCTATGGAGGTGGCGAAGAAGAAAGGCTGAAGAGCATTCACTACAATTCAACCCGATATTTAGCCCTGATCGCCTTTCCTTTATGTGCTGGCGGGATCGCTCTTGCGCCCAGGATCATAACCAGCATCTATGGCTCTCAGTACCTGCCTTCAGCTTTTATATTTGGGATTGTCCTTTTAGCCGGTACAGTCGGCTCGGTTTCTACTGCCTCCAGTTCCTTCCTCTACAGCGTGGAAAGACAAAAGGTGATACTCAGATTTTACATTCTGGCAGTATTTCTGAAGCTGGTCTTGAACCTTTTCCTTACCCGCAAATACCAGGCATTAGGAGCCGTCTGGGTGAATTTCTCAGCCCAGGTTTTGTTCGGCGTGGGTGTTATCGTCTACGTGTATGCTTTCTTCTTGAAAAGGAGATTCCCCTGGGCCCCGATTTTCAAGATCGGATTGACCTCATTCATTATGGGATTTGTAGTTTACCTGCTCTCTTCTTTTCTACTTGGGGTTGCCGGACTTATCATCTGCATTCTCTTGGGAATTCTCCTCTACCTCGTTATCTTAGCTTCTACCAGGACCCTGGAGAAGCTCGATTTCGACCTGACATCCAGATATATTCAAAAGCTCCCTTTTGGCCTGGACAGAATATTCAGGAGCTTAGTGGGAGTTCTAAGAAGAATTTCTTTAGGTGAGGATACCAGATGAACAGTCAGGCTGAAGTGCTCAAATCTAAATTTATCTCACCGCAGAATATGGTCAATTTCGGACTGCTAGTCTTCGTATTTTTTTCCCCTTTCTCTATTGCAGGGACCCAGATCGGGCTTAGCATCGCACTCCTGGGCTGGGTCTGGAGGGTCATTGCAAATAGAAATTTCAACTGGGAGCACTCTTTTTTTGAACTGCCGGTTTTAGTCTATCTGAGCGCCTTTGTCATCTCGATTATCTTTTCCCAGAACCGTCTTAAAAGCCTGATCAGTCTGGGAGACGAATGGCTGCTGGTTATCCCGTTCCTCTTAATCAACAATCTTAAGGACGAAGGATTCATCAAGAAATTAGTTAATCTGATTTTCCTGATCTCCGGGATTGTGGCTATCTACGCTATCTGGCAGCATTATACCGGAATTGACCTTTTGCGTAACCAGCATATCGACCCTTCTTTTATCTTACCTTATAAAAAATATCGCTCCATAGCTTTTTTCGACCTACCTTTGACCTATGGCTTCTATGCAATGCTCATGGGCATCTTGAGCTTCTGTTTAGGCTCCTGGGAAAAGCGAACCTCCTGGAAGATTTTCTATTTCACAGTCGCCACATTGACCATTACGGCAAACTTTTTTACTTATACCCGGAGTACCCTTTATGCTCAGATTTTCGCTTTCATTATATATTTCATTTTCTTTAAAAGCCGGAACAAAACCAGGGAGATCCTGGCAGTTGCGGGATATTTGGTCCTTATTTACCTGATCGACCCGCAGATTCTGGGCAGGTCGCTTATTGCGGTTCAGGCTGGCTCCTTTGAGCAGGCAGATATCAGGTCAGTCATCTGGTCCACCTCCTTCAATATCTTTAAGGACCACCCTCTCTTCGGGATAGGGTTCGGAAACTTTCCGATATTCTACCAGAGGTATTTAAAAGTCCCCTCTGAGATCTTCGGGCACGCGCATAATGACTTTTTGAACGTGGCGGTCAATGCCGGAATAGTCGGTTTTTTGGCTTTTATTTTCATGTGGGTTGTGTTCCTGAAGAATATTCTGCGTAGATATAAGGAAAAAAAGGAAAGCTATTCAAAAGCTTTGATACTGGGAGGGGTTTTATCCGTAATAGCATTTCTCTTAGCTTCCCAGTTTCAGTGCTACTATACGGCTGCGATTGACAATATGATACTCTTTTTCGTTATGGGTTTGAGCGAATCTGTTGCCAGGATTAGTTCCGGAGATTCCTAAGTCTTGACAGAGTAGCCTAAAAGGTCTTCTAAGGGTTGAATCTGTGGATTATTTTGCTTGACTCTGTTGGAATCTTTGTTAAATTTATAGGTTAAATGGAGAAGATATGGCTAAAGTAAAAACAAAGCCCAAAGTTGAGAAAGCTAAAGAAAAGGGAGCCCTGCCTTTCACCAAAAGAAACTGGACCTGGCTGGGGATTGGGCTATTGGTCATAATCGTCGGTTATATTGCCTTAGCTCGTGGCTCTATAACTTTAGCCCCGATCCTTCTGGTGGTGGGATATTGCATTCTCATACCGATTGCCATCCTTTTAGGAGAAAAGAAAAAGCAAGAGGAGAAAGCTCCCAAACCAGAAGAATTGAGCCTAAAAAAGAGTTGATAGTTTTTCCTATAGACTAAAAACCAAGAACTATCAACTATTAACTGGCATAAGCTCGGGCGGTTAGCTCAGCTGGTTTAGAGCGTCTGCCTTACACGCAGAAGGTCACAGGTTCGATCCCTGTACCGCCCAAGAAAGACAGTGATAAAGTGATAGAGTGAAAAAGTGATTAAAAGACTAATCACCTTATCACCAATCACTCAATCACTGCATTTTCCCGGGGTCGTAGTTCAGTTTGGTTAGAACGCCTGCCTGTCACGCAGGAGGTCGCGAGTTCGAGTCTCGTCGGCCCCGTTTTTGAGTAGGTATAATCGTAATATTATAAATAAGGTGAAACATGAGCAAATTATACAAAAATCCACCTCTTGTTGAATCAGTTTTTGAAATCAGATTCCCTCCTGAACTTGCAATAGAATGTAGAAAGGATGAATAGTACAATCAAATTCGAGGTGAATTCCCTGAAATTAACTTGCCACTTGTAGACTCGCCAGAACCTTATCCCTTGAGAAATTACCTCTTTAGAGATAACAATAGGGAAGAGGGGATTCAGTTTTCTGTCAATAAATGCTCATTCCATCGTTATAAATATTTAGGGTTTAGTCTGTTTAAAGAAGAAGCGTTGCATTATTTGGGATTATTTGCTGAAAAGTTCAATATTCGGCAACTTCATAGAACAGGGTTGAGATATGTAAATCATATTCCTATTTTGAGAGAAAACGGAGTGATCCCAATAGAGAAATTTTTGAATTTTGGGTATAAAACTCCAAAGTCAATTCCAGAAGCATATGATTATCTACATACTGTTTTGTTTATAAAATTGGGAAAAGGTTCTCTTAGAATACTTATTCAATATAGAAAGTTACAGGATGAGAAGGAAACTGAAGTAATAGTCATTGATTTTGATTATTTCTTTGAAAGAGATTTGGAGTTTACAAAGATTGAAACATATATAGACGAATCTCACAAATACACTAAACAGATTTTTGAAGATTTGATAGCGGAACATTACAAGAAAATTATGGATATGGAGTGATAACTATGTCACTTGATACTCAGTTCTCAACTTCTTACAATCTTAAACCGCATAAGTATGTACCTGGTTCACAGAAAATTCAAGCCATATTAGGTCAAAAGCTCTTATTTGACATGCTTGCGGATGTTCATGATTACATGAGATTTGTTGACGGTATTAAAGAGCAAATTTCACCAGAAACAGAGTCAGATTCCAGAGGTAGAATTCCATCTAAGTATTATCTGGATGAATTAAAAAGTAGTGAAGGGAAGATTTTTTTCAAGGATGAATACATTTTAGAAGTTGAACTCTCTAAAGAGAATGGTCTATTCTTTTTTCAAAATGTTAAATTTAATATCTTTGGTTCTGGTTTTACTAAAGAAGAAGCTTTAAAAGATTTCTCCGAGTTCTTCATACATGACTATCTTTCTTATAAAAATTCCCCCCCCCCAAAGATCTTACTCAAGATGCTCGTCAATTATTGAAAGAGTATGAATCTGTTATTAGCACATTCGAGTCTGCATGAAGCCAATTCCGAGAAATAAAATAGAAAAATCTCTTGTAGAAAAGGGGTTTGTAAAAGAAGAGGGTAGAGATCATAGATTTTGGTATTTTTTCTATAAAGGGAAAAAGACCAGAATCAGAACCAAAATTTCGACTGGAACTGGCTATGAAGATTATGAGATTAATCTTTTGAAAAGGATCAAAAATCAATTGTTTCTTGATTCTTTAAAGGAACTTGATGATCTATTGAGATGTCCTATGGATGGAAAGCAGTATGCGGAACTAATGTTGAATAAAAAAGTGATTTTGATCAATGGAAATTAGCTATATAAATGCCAAGTTAATTTAGAATAGGTCATTCATTGAAGTTATTGCCTGGCTGATCCTTCCGAATAAATTCAATAAGTCTATTAAAGCCTGTATTTGTCATGCAATTGATGTAACGAAGAAGCTTAACATTATGACTAAGAAACTTGCAATCATAGTTGCCTCTGGTAAAGTGGAACTGTTCCAATTATGGCTCGGGCGCAGCTATAGTAAGCTCCGTAGTAATTCGGATATTCGTGTCATTTTTATTCCGTGGGGAAAATCTTATAAACGGTTAGTTACTTTAGCTGAATCTAATGGAATGGAAATCCTTCCTCTAAAACAGGATGGTAATGCCAGCAATGAGTCGAATCAAAAAAAGGATGCTGATTCCGGCAATGAGTCGAACCGAAATAAAGCCCTTGAATTTCTAAGTAAGTCCCCTCCCCTGTACGTTGGATTCCTAGACGATGATACTTTCGTTTGCGACTCATGGCTATCTTCTATGCTGAATGCGATTGATTCACAAATGAATTGTGATGTTCTCATCAGCACAGTAAGGGACAGTATGACTGGGAAGAGTTATTCTGGTCATGTGTTTAGTAGAGGTAAGCCGTTCGTTTACGTTTATCGTGGAATTATCAACAATAAGCTACAGCCTGGTCCCTGTGCAAATAGTGCGGTTGTAAGCTGGAAGGCGATAGAGCGAATCTATAACCTGAACGGAATGAAATGGCACATATGGGACTCACAGTTTGCTAATGAGCCGGAGACCTGCCTTGACCTCTCGGTAAAACTGGTTTTGGTTGGAGCTCGTGCTACAGTTGTTCCAAAGGCCTTTGTAGACCACAAAGACCCATCGATTCCGCAGCGGGAGGATTCACAGAAAACAGCACTATCCCGTTTAACGCGACGTTACCTTCTTTATTACAAGTATTTGAACGAACAAGCGCTTCAAATTGCCCTTCAGACGATAGAAATTGAAAAATCTGAGTGGAGAAAGAACGGAATATTCGTTTACACTAGTAACATTAAGGTTGACGATATAGAGAAGTTCGCCCGTGAAGCAAAAGAACATGCGCAAATACTTATGAATAAAAGGAAGGCACACTACCAGATATGGAAGGATGCCATGCTGAATAGTGGACAGGCATGGTCAATATTTAATTTACGCAAATCCGGATAGATTTACAAGTTGATAGGCGATTATGACCTTTCACCTTTTCGGTTTTCAAGTCTGTCGTGTTTCTTTGAGTGTGAGTTTCTTACAGGTCGAAAACAACCATAAAGATTCTTCTTGATTTTTTAGAGTTGCAATATAATATCTCATCATTGTTACTGACTGGTGGCCCGACTTTGACAAGCTTATAGATATTTAATTGTCTTCCAACGGCTTCCAGAGATTCTTGTATAGTGTAATTCTACCGGGAACTCGAAAGAGATAAAAGTTTGCAGAAAGTCTCGTCGTCCCCGTTTTGATATTGTGAAACCCCGCCG
Source organism: Candidatus Zixiibacteriota bacterium (assembly GCA_022865345.1). Taxonomy (NCBI): domain Bacteria; kingdom Pseudomonadati; phylum Candidatus Zixiibacteriota; species Candidatus Zixiibacteriota bacterium. The sequence continues at coordinate 14,409 of JALHSU010000122.1, read as the reverse complement.
GAAAACCGGACTTTTTGTGTTGGAAATTATCAAATCCGATGATATATTCTATGATAATTGAGTCATGAGTATTCTTAAGGATCGAGGGATATAAACAGATGCATCGACCGCTACTACTAAAGTGTGCAAGAATCGTTGATACCATGTTGGGTGAAGTACGCGAGCCGCTGGATTTGCTAATCATCGACACACAGATACAGGAAATTCGTAAGAACATCAACCAGGAGTACTGCGGCGTTCAGGAACTGAACTGTCACGATAAATTCATCATCCCAGGGCTGTTCGATTGCCATACTCATCTGGCTGCCCTTATAAATCAGCCAGATGAAGTGCAGAAAGAGATATTTGAGGAATGCGAAATAGGGCGGCAATTTCAACAGGGACAACTGGATAAGCTTGTACTGTCCGATTTCGTCGGTCGGGGGGTAACGCAGATAAGAGACCTAGGTGGTCCAGTGAACATCCTAAAAGATCTGAGAGAAACGGCATCGTCAGGTGCTGGGGCGGGCCCGGATATCTTCTACGCAGGCCCTATGTTGGAAATGCCACCACTACGGGCGCAGCAGATGAATGAGCGCTGGCCGGGCTGGACAGTGGCAATGAAGTCTGCACAAGATGCTCAGGACATAGTAGAATCCCTGGTGAAAGATGGCGTGGCCTGCATCAAGGCGTTCGGGAGGTTTGAGGATGAAGTGCTTAAGTCGCTTGTAGATCAAGCAGGACTTTCACGTTTGCCCGTTACCTGTGACCCCGGTCCCACTTTTTTCCAGGTAATTACTGTTGAAAAGGGAATTGACCTGGGTATCCGGTGTTTTGAACATGCCAAGTCATTATGGTATTCGGCATTAAAGGATGAACTGAAAAAGGAACATGATGGCGTGAAGCATGAATCTCCTGAAGCTCAAAATGCTCTGGTGCAGAAACTCTTATCAATGGATGTCGAATCCATTTTGATTTCGAAGCTGAGCGAATTGGCTGACATGATAGTGGAGTCTCGTACTCTCATATGTCCTACACTGAACGTTTTCAAGTTTTACTCGGAAAAACCAGAGGTTTACAGTGATAAGGAACCCGAGAAATTCAGACCGATTTTTACAGCGCTTTTTGAAGTAGGGTGCGTCATCGTTGCTGAGCTTGCTAAACGCGGTGTGTGCATGCTGGTTGGTCAAGACGGCTACATACCGCGATTCACTCATAACGAAATGGATTTACTCAGCCAGAGTGGCGTGAGGACAATTGAGATCTTGAGGGGTGCAACATGCTACCCTGCAAGGTGGCTGGGAGTAGACGATAAATACGGCTCAATCGCTGTCGGGAAGAAAGCCAATCTTGTCATACTCAATGAAAATCCCATTGAGGATATAAGAAACATCCGGAGTATTTTTGCCGTTTTACGGGGTGGGGAGATTGTTACCGGTTCTGAATAAGGTCGGTTTGCATCTTGTATCATCTTATCGTCTTATTACGCCTCCTGCAAATTCCTGCATAGTGTAGCCGGATCGGAAACTCGAAGCTTGCAAAAGTCTGCGAAGAGTAAGATCAGCCCCGCCAGTTAAAACGATGTATAGTTCATGGTTCATAGTGGGTGGTTAAAAGATTTAAAGCAGAGCTATTTGCAGTCAACCACCAGACTCTTTTTTAGAATATACCGATAGTCATCGGGGAGGTCATCCCGTCCTACGATTTGCTCAGGACAGAGAGCAAAATCGAGCTACCTTGGCGGGATCGGCCTCGCCATTAAAATCTGAACCTCCTAAAAGAGGAGGTTTTTTGTTGACAATTATGCACAAATTGATAGTTTACTATAGAATAGTCAGGGATTCAGCGGTCTTGACTTACAACCGTTTTATCTTTGAGACCCATTTTTTTCGCCCCTGTAAAGGAGGATAAGATGAGTAAAGCAGTTGCTATTAACGGTAGTCCACGCAAACAAAAAGGGAATACCGCAATGCTTCTTACGCCATTGATTCAGGGAATGAAAGATGCCGGTTGTGATGTCGAATTGTTTTATGCCAGGGACCTAAAGGTCAGGTCCTGCAATTGCAGCAATATGTACTGCTGGTATCAAAAACCCGGCACCTGTTGCCTTAAAGATGATATGGATTCGCTTTATCCCCGGTTGCGGGAGGCCGAAATCCTGATTCTAGCTACCCCGGTTTATATCCCCCTGCCCGGGGAGATGCAAAATATCATCAATAGGCTTTGCCCTTTAATTAAACCCTTGCTCGAGACTCGCCAAGGTCGAACACACGCCAGATTTCATGCGGATGTGAAAATCAGAAAAATCTTGCTGGTGTCCACAGGCGGATGGTGGGAAAAAGGAAATTTTGGAACGGTGGTGAGAATAGCCGAAGAACTGGCTGAAGATGCCAGCGTTGAATTCGCAGGAGCAGTGATCAGACCCCATGCCTTCCTGATGAAAAAAGAAGGTAAACTTACCAGGGAGGGGGAGGCTGTTGTTGAAGCCGCCAGGAAAGCCGGCGAGGAATTGGTACAAAACGGAGCAATAAGTCAGGAAACATTCGAAGCCATAAGCCGTCCTCTTATCTCCGAGGAAGAACTCGGGCGCATATACAACGATTTGATAAAATGATAATAATTTGTCGGCTTGTCATTTGATAACGGTAGGGGGACGCGGGAAGGTCGTCCCGCCAAATAAAACAGTGGATAGTTCACGGTTCATAGTTAATGGTTAAAAGATTTAAAGCAGGGCTATTCAGAGTTCACCGCAAAGTAACGATAAATACTCTTTTAGTTAGGACGTTGCGATCCACCTGAGGCGGATCAAGAAATCCTGGAACCTTCAAATGGATAATTTCTGGAAAAAAGTTGTCTGGCAGCAGTTCGGGGCTGCGATTGACATGCTGGAAAATGCCCTGGTCGCTTGTCCGGACGAGGTATGGAGCGACCGCTCGCGGCGGCCGGAGTTCTGGTATATCGTTTATCACACGCTCTTCTGGCTCGACTTTAACCTGTCCGACTCGGCTAAAGGATTTGCTCCCCCGGCTCCTTTCACGCTTGAGGAGATGGACCCGGCCGGGATTATTCCCGAGCGTCCGTATACCAAAGACGAGCTTCAATCCTATCTTGAGCATGGCCGCAACAAGTGCCGAAGGACGATTGAAGCTCTGACAGACGAGAAAGCTCGTCAACGCTGGTCCTTCGGAACGGTTGACTTAAGCGTGGCGGAGTTACTTCTATTCAATATGCGCCACGTCCAGCACCATGCGGCACAGTTGAACCTCATCCTCCGGCAGACCATAGATTCTGCCCCGCGCTGGGTCTTTAAGGCGAAGAATTAACATTGAGAGCCTTGTCAGTTGCTTAAAAGCAACTGGAATAGAGGAAATCAGAAAATCACTTGCAGTTCACTTTAGTGAACTGACAAAAGAAAATGTAAATTAATTGGCTTTAGCCACATAAAACTTGACATAAAATTATGAGTTGGGTAAGAGTCTGGGTACATCTTGTCTTCTCTACAAAGAATAAGGAGCCATTTCTTCAAACAGGGGAAATAAGAAAAAAAATGTTTCAACACATTAAACAAAATGCTGAAGCAAAGGGAATTTGGCTGGATTGCATAAACGGCTATCACGACCATGCCCACTGTTTAATATCCCTCAACAAAGATCAAACTACCAGTAAAGTTGCTCAACTGATAAAGGGTGAATCATCATTCTGGATAAACCAAGCCAAATTAATAGATACAAAGTTTATCTGGCAGGACGATTACTGGGCTGTGAGTGTGAGCGATTACATACTTAAGCAGGAAGAACGTCACATTAAGAAGTCTTTTACTGATGAGGTAAATGAGTTTATGGAAAAGTATGGATGGACTTTGATAAGACAAAAATAATGTGGCTCAAACCAGATGGATAGGAAAACATTATAAGTCAGTTGCTTGAAAGCAACTGGAATAGGTAAAATCAAGAAAATCATTTGCAGTTCACTTTAGTGAACTGATAAAAGTTTCAATGTAGGATCAGTCAAAAAGAGATACATTCAAACATATAGGAGTAAAGACGGAATGAGTATTGATCGCAGCATTCTAATGGCTATTGGGAACACATCGTTAGTACGTCTACGTAAAGTTGTTCCACCCGGCTGCGCGCAGGTTTTTGCGAAACTTGAATGGGAAAATCCGACTGGCAGTATGAAAGATCGTATGGCACAGGCTATGATTTCAAGGGCTGAGGAAGAAGGACGATTAAGACCTGGGGATACCATTGTTGAGTACACCGGGGGTAGCACAGGCATATCACTCGCGCTGATTTGTGTTGCGAAGGGGCACCGCCTGCATATCATTACTTCCGACGCTTTTAGTCAGGATAAGCTTAATCAGATGGCGGCTTTTGGTGCGGAACTCACATTGATACCGAGTGAAGGCGGCCTCACTACAAAAAAGCTGATTTTAGATATGATTGAAGCCGCCAAAGAATTTAGTAAAAGACCTCATACCTACTGGACAGATCAGCTCAACAATCTTGACAGCATTGCAGGCTACTTTCCGCTGGCTGAGGAAATCTGGGACCAAACGAACGGAGCAATTGATGCATTTGTTCAATGTGTCGGTACTGCGGCTTCATCGCGGGGTGTAGCAACTGTGTTGAAGAAGCGCAATCCCAGGATTAAAGTGATAGTCGTCGAACCAGCCGAATCCGCAGTATTGTCGGGTGGTCAACCCGGACCTCATAAAATCGAAGGGGTTGGGATTGGTTATACTCCACCACTCTGGGATCCGAGTCTGGTGGATGAGATTATTGCAGTTAAGACAGAAGACGCAAAGGCTATGGCCAGGCGTTTAGCCCGTGAGGAAGGTCTTTTTGCGGGCACGTCATCAGGCGCAAATGTCCTCGCAGCGATCCGGGTAGCTGAGCGATTGGGTCCGGATACTAAAATCGTAACATTGATGGTAGATTCTGGTCTGAAATACCTTAGCACAGATGTTTATAGAAAATAAGCATTAGCAGAAAAGATTTGACTTCACCGTAGAACTACTGTAATATTCACTTCAAGTTTGAAATTCCATATAGGAAAGGAATCAATATGGTATGCCCAAGTTGTGGAATTAATAATTCAGATGATTCAAAGCAATGCTTCAATTGTGGTTATAAGTTCAGTTTTGGATACGCGTATAACGATCCGAAAAAAAATGACGTTTTTCAAGTGGATATCAAAAACCAATACCACAAAGACAAAAATAGCGAGATATTTTGTAGCCTCATTACTCCTGATCATTTTTATATTAGTAATTTTGTCGTGGCTTAAATCAATTTAAGTTCTTGTGCTCCAAACAGACCGGGTCTCTTAAGATGCAGATAAATTCGATGTGGTCTAACTTGTCTGCCGAGGAGGATTGAGTTGTATTAGGCATTAAGTCAAATCAAATAATATCAGATATTGTATGGGAAAATATACAAGACGTGAGATTTTACAGTTTCTCCTTATGGCATACCCTTCTTTATTGTTGGGCTGTAAGAAAGACAAGGATTTTTTTGAGGCTGAACGTGTTTGTGTGCATATACTTAATTCGGGAATATCTTTCCCCGAACCATTACTGAAAAAGTATGATAAAATTCCAAAACGTAAAGAAAGAAGTTTTTTCAATATCGGGATACCCGAACTATTAATATGTACGACATCAGTAAGTTTTCTAAATATGTTTCAATATTTTTGGCCAATTACAAGAAACGAATTTCAGCTAATCAACAATGTGATTTCAATTAAAGCTGAGGTATCCGAAATCCGATCGATAGAGGATATTAAACAGATAACCACACGGATAAATGGTCAGGGAAATAACTTAAAGGCAGATAACTTAAAATCCGCTTTATTATTTACCTACAATGATTATACAAAATATTGGTGCTCAGATATAGTAAGTTTATGGAGAGATATTAGTATTGATGAATTTGTTTTATTTAAAAACCCAGCTATATCTCCGTATTTATGTGATTTTCCATCATTGCAGAAAGGATTTAAGCGTCCTCCCATCAGGTGAAAAAATGCTCTGTCAATTGCTTGAAAGCAACTGAAAAGGTGAGGTCAAGAAAATAAATTACAGTTCACTTTAGTGAACTGATAAAAGGAGGAAAGGTATGGAACACAAAGGTATGTGGGGCGGTATGTATGGGCTGGCTTTTCTTGGTGGTTTGGTTTATTATATCCAGCATGCGACCTCATTCTTGGCTGGGGTGCTGGGCGTTTTGAAAGCTGTTTTTTGGCCTGCGGTTTTGATGTATAAGGTGCTGGAGCTTCTGAAGATGTAGTATGTAAATCAGCTTATTGTTCCGTCAGGAGCTACTCCTGACGGAGGCAATCATGTGTGTCAGGAGAAGAGCTCCTGACACAAGCGCTAAACTTTCTTTTCTTCGACGCTTTCCTGCTCAACTGCCTGCGGTTCGGAAATTACCGTATGGATTTTCTTGCTGGAAAGATAAGTATAAAGTGCGGGTATAATAAAAAGCGTCAGACCAAGGGAAAATAGTAGCCCGCCGATGATCACAATTCCCATGGACATGCGGCTTTTGGCAGCAGCGCCAAGCGCTAAAGCGATCGGGAGAACACCGAAGACCGTGGCCAGGCTGGTCATCAAAATTGGCCGGAATCTTTGGGTTGCAGCGTCGATCACTGCTTCACGGATGGATAATCCTTTGGCTTTGCGCTGATTGGCGAATTCAACTATCAGAATTCCGTTCTTGGTCACAATCCCCACCAGAGCGATAATTCCTATCTGGCTGAAGATGTTTAATGTCTGCCCGAAGAGCCAGAGCGAAAGAATTGCCCCGGCCAGAGCCAGAGGCACAGTGAACATGATAATCAAAGGATCTCTGAAACTCTCGAACTGTGCGGATAGAATCAGATATACCAGAACCAGAGCCAGCACAAATGCAAAGACCAGAGTGTTGGAGCTTTCCGCATATTCCTTGGCGGTACCGGCCAGGCTGGTCGAGAACGACTCGTCAAGTGTGCTGGAGGCGATTTTGTCCATCTCTTTGATCCCGTCACCCAGAGTGTATCCTTTGGCCGTAGAAGCCGAGACCGTGGCAGATACGTAACGGTTGTAATGATAGAGCTGGGGCGGGCTGCTGCGATAGGACAGCTTCACGATGTTGTCGAGCTGAATCAGTTCCCCGCGGTTATTACGGACATAGAGGGAGCTTAAATCCAGCGGCTCATCCCGATCTGTGCGGTCCGCTTGCGCAATCACGGGATACTGTTTGCCATCCATGACGAAGTTCCCGTACTGCTGTCCGCTGAAATAAAGCTGCAGCGTCTGGGCAATATCTCTAACCGTGATACCCAGTGCCCTGGCTCGGTCTCGGTCAATTGCGATGGTCAATTCCGGCTTATTGAATTTCATGTCCAAATCCGCAACCTGAAACACCGGATCGGTCTGAACCTTATCCATAAAGCTCGGTAACACTTTTTTTAACTTCTCCAGTGTCGGCGCCTGGATGACATACTGCACCGGCAGCCCTCTGCCCCGACCACCTCCGATAGTCTGTTCCTGAGTCACGTAAGTTCTGGCAAAGGTGTAATCTTTGAGCTCCCCGGTAAGAGCATCGGCGATCTGCTGCTGGCTCCGCTTTCGGGCATCAGGGGGCACCAGACCGACTCTGACAAAGCCGCTGTTCGCGCCTCCACCCATTCCACCACCGGTTACCGAAACGATCACGTCCTTCTCCGGCAGCGTATCAACGATAGCCATGATCTTTCCCATATAGTCGTACATCGCCTCATACGATGTTCCCTCTGGAGCTGTGGAATTGACCATCAATCGACTCTTGTCTTCCATTGGAGCCAGCTCCGAGCGGAGGAGTGAACCCAGTCCAAAAATGATCGCCACTGAAGCAGTCATTATCACCGGCGCTAACCATCTCCTATTGATGAATAATCGCAAAGTCCGGTGATAACCCGAGATCAGCCGGTTAAACCACTTCTCGCTCAGTTTGAACAGCTTGTTTTCATGTTCGGTTTTATGCAGAATCCGCGCGCTCATCATCGGAGTCAGGGTAAGCGACACGAATGCGGAGATCAACACCGAGCCGGCCACCACCACTCCAAACTCCCTGAACAGACGTCCGGTAAGACCCTGCAGGAACATGATGGGAAGGAACACCGAAGCTAGAGTAATAGTGGTCGAGATAATCGCAAAGTAAATCTCCTTCGACCCCTGGAACCCGGCTTCAAGCGGATTCATGCCTTTTTCTATTCTTTTATAGATGTTCTCCAGCACCACGATGGCGTCGTCCACCACGATTCCGGTGGACAACACTATGGCCAGCAAAGAAAGGATGTTGATAGAGAAGCCGGCCAGGTACATGATGAAAAAAGCGCCGATGAGAGAAATGGGAATGGCCAGCATGGGGATGATGGTGGTCCGCCAGTGGCGCAGGAAAATGAAAATCACCAGTAATACCAGAATGAATGCGATCAGGAGGGTTTCAACCACTTCGGTTATGGCTTTGCGGATGTTGGCGGTGCTGTCCATGGCGATGGTAACTTTGATATCTTCCGGCAGGTCTTTCTTTATTTGCTCCAGACGGCTGTAGAACGCGTTGGCAATGGCAATCTGGTTTGATCCGGACTGGGGAACGAGGACAACTGCTACCATCGGAATACTGCCGTTGCCGAGCATGATGGAGCGCTCATTTTCCGCGGTCAGAACGGCTCTGCCTACGTCTCTAAGCCTGACCACCGACCCGTTTGCTTCCTTGATTATGAGATTGTTGAATTCTTCCGGTGTGGACAGCCGGCCAAATGTTCGTATCGGCAGCTCCGTGTTATACCCTTCAATGCGACCAGAAGGCAGCTCGACATTTTCCCGGTCCAGGGCATTCTTTACGTCCAGTGGGATCAAACCTTGTGAAGCCAGGCGTGCCGGATCGATGAGCAATTTGATGGCGTATCTTTTTTCGCCCCAGATGCCGACCTCGCTGACCCCGGGTATGGTCTGCAGGCGCTCCTTGAAGAAATCGTTAGCCAAAGCTGAAAGCTCCAGCAGGCTGTGCTTGTCGCTCTGGACGGTTATCGAGACGATCGGGCTGGCATCCGCATCAGCCTTGGAGACAGTGGGAGGATCTATGTCCGGTGGAAGATCGTGGATGGCTCTGGAGACCCGATCGCGCACGTCGTTAGCGGCTGCTTCCATATCTATACCCAGCCCGAATTCGACCGTGATCCGGCTTCTGCCGTCACTGCTCGAGGAGGTCAGCGAGCGGATCCCGGCTATGCCGTTGATGGACTCCTCCAGCGGCTCGGTGATCTGAGATTCGATCACGTCGGAGTTGGCGCCGGTGTACGAAGTACTGACCGTAATGATAGGAGGATCGACATTGGGGTACTCGCGCACTCCCAGATAAGAGTAACCGATTACGCCGAACAGTACTATCAGTAGAGATAATACTATGGAAAGAACCGGCCGATTGATACAAACAGAAGGTAAGTTCATGCAGGTCTATCTCTGATTACTTTGGAGGTCCCTTATCTCCACCGCTTTACCATCTGAAAGCTGAAGCAAGCCGGTTAGGATAAGTGTGTCCTGGGGATTCAATCCTTCCACTATTTGAATGCCGGTTTCGGTGCGGATGCCAGCCTTTACCGGGATAGAGCGGGCTTTGCCATTGATGCAGATAAAGACCTTTTCTCCGTTCAGTTCCGGGATGACCGATTCTGAAGGAACCAGTATTGCATGGGGCAACTGCTCCAGGATGATCTCTACTTTGGCAAAAGAGCCGGGAATCAAATCTCGATTAGGATTGGGGATTTTAGCTCGCGACTTAATAGTTCGGGTTGCCAGGTCTATTTTTGATTCCACCGCGTAGACAACACCCTTATACTCTTTCTCGGAATCACCCACTTGAACCGTGATTTCAGTTCCTTTTTTTATCTGCTTCACATATTTTTCCGGCACAGAAAATTCGACCTTTATCGGGTTAACATCCTGCATAGTGGCAACCAGCATATTGGTGGAAACAAAACTTCCCTGGCTGACATATCTTAACCCGATTATACCGTCAAAAGGCGCAACTATTTCGGTCTTGGCAAGCTGAGCCTGGATGACCTCCTTCTGGGCCTTGATCATATTGAGGGTGTTGGCGGTCTTGTCGTATTCCTCCTGGCTTATTCCCTTAACCTCGAATAGCCGGCGCGCACGGGCTTCTAAATCAGAGGCCTGCTTTTCTTCGATCTCTTTCCCCTTTAACTGTGCTTTAAGTTCGCGATCATTGATTTTTATCAGCACATCCCCCTTTCTCACCATGCTTCCTTCTGTAAAGAGGACGTCAGTAACTCTTCCAGCGATTTCGGGCCTCAGTTCAACCTCCTCGTTGGCAAGGAGGGTTCCAGTGGTGTATATCCTGTTCTCAAGTAGTTGTGGCTGGATCACAATCGCATCCACAGGTACCCTTGCCCCTGATGTGCCGGATTGGCGTGCAGGAAGAGAACTCTTTCCGTTTTTACAAGCGCAAATTGGCAAGTATGAGAATACCAGGAAAAGCAAAAGGTATCTCAGGAATACAGTTGGTTTTATCATAGCTTTTTCCGGTTCAAAGTAGTTAGTTTGTTGTTACGCTCTACCAATATTAATATAGTGAATGTTAGAAATATGTCAACGCTGTAGCATATTCTTCCTGCTTATTGAACTATACGGTAGTATAGAGACGTCATTGGTGAAAACTCTTGACTTTTTGTGTTTTAGACCTAATATAAAGTCGACATCGGCAGTTAAGCAAGTTGCTCTCGTGGTTTTGCAGAGGCTTGATTATTCTGAGTTAGCTTTAGCAGCCATCTGGCTACACACAGAACTGGAAGTTTGTGGCCATAGCCCGGAGAGGGCAGACCTTTGCTAAGAAACAATTGGTTTTAACTGGGTCGTAGTTTGTGGTGGAGAATTAATATGATAGGGCTAAAGTCGTCCCTGTTGCATTTGATATTGTATTGATGTGATAGGCAGTTTGAGGTTTTAAAACCTATAAGAAAGGGAACCTTTAAATGATAGGACAGACTATTTCTCATTATGAGGTGATAGAAAAGTTAGGCGAGGGTGGCATGGGTATAGTGTATAAAGCCCTGGACCTGAAGCTTGACCGCCCAGTAGCGATCAAGTTCCTTCCTCCTGACCTTAATGCTTCCAGGGAGAACAAAGAGCGATTTATACGAGAGGCTAAGATCGTTGCTGGGCTCAACCATCCCAACATCCTTCACATTTACGATATCGACGAACAAGACGGTAGGCTATTCTTCGTGATGGAATTCATCACAGGAGAGACATTGAAATCCCACATCGGGAAATTAAAATCCGGCGAAAATATATCTCTACAACAAGCAATTAACTGGACAATTCAGATAGGTCAGGGACTCAGAGCTGCGCACGAGAAGGATATCGTTCACCGGGATATTAAACCGGAGAATATAATGATGACCAGAAATGGTCTGCTTAAGATTATGGACTTCGGCATTGCCAGACTCAAAAGTGATACAGACTCCTCTGATACCGATACCCTGTCAGGAACCCTCGCCTATATGTCACCGGAACAAGCACAAGGGATAATCGAAGATCATAGGACAGACATCTGGTCCCTCGGCGTGATGTTCTATGAAATGCTCACCGGCGATTTACCGTTCAGGGCTGAGCACGAAGCGGCCTGGATATACTTGATCGTGAACGAAGACCCGTTGAACCCGAGCTCGCACGATCGAAGGATTTCGCCCGCGATCGATTCGTGTGTCATGAAGATGCTGGAGAAAGATCGTGAGCAGAGGTTCCGATCAGCAGATGAACTTCTGACAACCTTAAGGCAGGTGCAAATAGATGTGGAGCAGGCCACACAATCTGTCAAGACAAAAGCCATTGCACTCCTCCCTTTTCAGAATATCAGCCCAGATAAAGAGAGTGATTATTTCAGCGATGGATTGACCGAAGAGTTAATCCTCAACCTGTCGCGGCTGGAGAATATGAGAGTAGTCTCCCGGACGAGCATTATGCAATACAAGGGCACGAACAAGGATATCAAAACCATAGGTAAAGAACTGGGTGTTCGCTATATTCTGGAAGGAAGTGTAAGAAAACTTCAGGACGATTTGCGAATAACAGCACAACTGGTTGATGTCGAGACTGATGCCCAGCTCTGGGCTGGAAAGTTCAGGGGAAAACTATCAGACGTGTTCGATATTCAGGAAAAGGTATCAGAACAGATAATCGACGCGCTTTTGGTGCGACTATCTCCCACGGAAAAAGGTGTGCTCTGTAAACGCTGTCCTCAGAACGCGGAAGCCTTTGATTATTACCTCCGGGCGAGGGATGCTCTCTATAGATGGACAAAGAACGATATCAAGTCTGCTATCGAACTCTTTCAACGGGCTATTGAATTAGATAGTCGTTACGCAGTTGCCTATGCAGGCTTGGGTGAGGCATATGCTACTCTCTATCAGAATTTCGAGCGAAAGGAGTCTTACATCGACAGGTCTATGGAAGCCAGCCTGAAAGCCCTGGCTTATGATGCAACCCTGTCTGAAGCATACGCCGCTCTTGGGCTTGCCTATTTTGAGAAAAAGATGCTTGACGAAGCTCTATCAGCGGTTCAGAAAGCAATCGAGCTCGATCCGAATAGTTTCGTCGGTTACTGGATACTGGGGAGAATCTACCACACAACAGATAGAGACCGGGAAGCAATTGAATTATACAAGAAGGTCGTAGCACTCAACCCCGATTTTTATACAGTCCGCATGGACCTCCGGACAGTCTATGAGCGATTGGGAGATAAAGAGAATTATGAAGATGCTGTTAGAAACGAGCTTGAAGTTTATCCGCGGTATATTGCCCGCTACCCCAAAGACCCGCGTGCGCACATCTTCTATGCTGTCGCTTTGGCACGAGCAGGAAGAATTGAGGAGGGCAAAAGAGAAGCAGCTAAAGCTATTGAATTAAATCCATCTGATCCTCTGATGCTTTATAACACTGCTTGCTTTTATGCTAAAATCAAAGAAAAGCGCCTGGCACTCGATTCACTAAAGAACTCAATTCTTGCGGGATTCGAGAATTACGAATGGATCCGGCGCGACCCGGACTTGGATAGTATCAGGAATGAACCCGAATATATTGCCTTGATCGAGAAGAAAGATCAAAGTTCGAAATAATTCAATAGATATCTTAAGTTTGCAGAGAGTGAGGTCGAACCACTCTTCTTTTCATCCTTTACCCTCCGCTTTCCTTGCGTGCACGACAGGCACACGAAAGTTAGAATACCTCCGAAAGCGATCGCAAAGGTCGTCCCGTCCGATTTCCCCAATCCACGCTAAAAAAAGCTTGACAAGGTTAAAAGTCCCGTATATTTTTTATGTGATTTTCTGTCTGGCCTCGAAATGGGAAATAAGCTGCTAAAAGTTAGAAAAAAGAAAGCTAACAACCTGCTCGCTTTGAGCCGGGAGTAAAAAAACTAAACTTCTTAATGGGTAGAGAGATGACTTCCCATTAGGTTTAATGACGAAAGGAGAGCTCTATGAAGTCAAAATTCATTTTCATCGTCTTGCTATGCCTTGCTTTTATAGCTATGTCGTCCCCGACCATGGCGCAGTTTGGGAAGCTCAAGGACAAAGTAAAAGAGAAAGCAGAGAAGAAGGTTGAGGAGACAATCGAGGGGAAGGAAGAAACAGCTTCGGACACGTCTGCAGCTAGCAAAGAATCGACAGAAGAACCCGTTTCCGATACTGCGAAAGCACAGTCGACTGGCCCTGGAGTTTCAGAAGATATGTCGCTTTACACCAAGTACGACTTCGTCCCCGGGGATAAGGTCATCTTCTACGATGACCTCTCTGGTGAGGAAATCGGCGAGTTCCCCTCGCGGTGGAGGCTGGATGAGGGGGTTTTCGAGGTAGCGAAGCAGGGCGGCAAGAACTACATCCTGTGCACGGACAAGGGTTCCATCCGCCCCAAGATCGCAATTGGAGCGCTTCCGTCGAAGTACACTATCGAAATGGAATTCTACATTAAAGGGGGGGATACGAGGGGTCATTGGTTCTTCATCAAGTGGTATGACGGTGAGGGTCAGGAGATCGGCAACTTCAACCTACAGGATAAGTTCAGAACCAACCTCAGGCTCCTGAATAAGGACATTGCCTCCAAAGAGCTGAGCGCGCCGCTTCCCGGGGGTATCCACACCATGCGCATCATGGCCACGCAGAGCACGATGAAGTGTTACATCGACAACGAGCGTATGGCTAACGTCCCAGCCGTCGAAAGCTTCAAACCGGTGGACTTCGGGGTTTACATGGATCCCTGGCTGGACGAGCCCAACAATCCGATGCTGATCGGCACGTTCCGCTACGCCGAGGGAGGTAAAACGCTAAAGCAGCAGCTGGATGAGGCGGGACGGATCGTCACTCACGGCATCCTCTTCGATTCGGGCT
>JALHSU010000121.1 GCA_022865345.1 Candidatus Zixiibacteriota bacterium | reverse complement strand
TCATGTATTATGCTAATGCTAACGGTGATAACAAGATAACAGTTGCGGATGTAGTATATCTGGTCAATTACCTGTTTAAGGGCGGAGCCAAGCCTGTTTGCAATTACCCGATTGCTCTTCCGTAATCTATCCATCTGGATAAGTTGGTGATTTTAAACAAGCGCCCGCCCCCGTCATTGCGGGGGCGGGCGCTTGTTTTTCTTTCCTTTAACCTCTGATATCTCAGCCTGGCATTCGTAACTGTTTTGAATTGAGTAATCTCCGAAAGAACTTGACGAAGCTTGAAAAAAACCTTAGACCCGTCCGGCTGAAGTAGCTAACCTGAAAATATTTTGACACCCTGTGTCTGTCAAAGGACGGACATGCTTGACCTACAGGACTGTAAGATGCTCAGATCATCTAACCAGCTCAAAGGCTTTCCAAAATCTTCTGGATGATTTTCGGCAGAGCTTTCTCTAATTCAGGGGTAAGGTCGGTGCCATAGGTTTGATAATCTTTAGGCACAATCCCGAAAATAACTATTTCAGTTTTCTGATTTTTCTGCTTTATCAGGTTCAGGACCTGGGGAATGCCGAACTGATGAAGAGAAGTCAAAAGTTTCCTTTTTCCCGAAATCAGGTCATCTGGCGATAGACGATAAAGAGTTCCAGGTTTGTCATCAGAAGCTAAGGCGTCGATTATGATAACCTTATCTTTTCCTTCCATAAAAGTCAGAAGGTCAAAGGAGGCCGTTCCGATATCTGCCAATTCCACGTTCTCCGGCAATTTCAGCCCGGATAATTCCTGAACAATATGCACCCCTATTCCTTCGTCAGTTAATAGTAAGTTACCAATACCAGCGATCAAGATTTTCTTTGCCATGTATTATCTCCCTTGAAATTTATGAGTATATTATAATCTCAATTTCAGATTTTGGCAATTTAATTTATTGACGTAGGATTACTGAATAGGTATAAATATTTTTTGAAAGATCCCCCAAAAAGATTTGTTGATTTTTGAAGAGGATTTTGGTATAGTTAAAACAAAGAAGGGGTTTATGGATGCAGCAATACCCGGAAAGCGCTAAAGTAATCAAGGAAGAGAATCGGAATTTCCTCGATAAGGTTCGACCCTGGATTGAGCTCGCCACCTTTTTTATCGCAATGGGGGTCCTACTTGTGATGGTATGGAATAGCCTCCAAACTCAAGAATCAATAAAACTCACAAGGGATTCAGTCAATAAGCTTGACACCGGCTTTGCATTGACAAGAGAAGCGAATAATGTGATGAGTGGTCAACTGGATGTTATGAGAAAAGATTATGCATTAGCGGAAAGCACATTTATGGTAGAAAGAAACAAATCGGTAGCTGAAATAAAGGATATGCTTGAGAAGGGTAAACCAAAAGTAATCATCTCTTGCACCAAGGTGGATAGTTCAAGTTCAGGCTTGACTGCATATATAGATTTTACGAATGAGGGAGCTTCTGATGCAGAGAAAGTGGAGATTTCGGTGATTATAAAAAAGGCTCAAATCCCTAAAGATAGCACAGTATATCCTGGCTCATTGCCCGAAATCAGTAAGCATCATGGCGTCAATCTCAGTTTTGTTGCACAGTCGTATCGAGGAGAAATTCTAATTAGAGCAAAAGTTAAGTATAGATGGTCAGCATATGATCTGGTATACGAATCAGAGAAATTCTTTAGATATTCTTTTGAAAATGAAGACAAGGCATATCATATTCGACTGATGGATGATAATGAAGCAATGAAGAGATGGTAAAGGAATTATGGAAGAGGAGAAGGAGTCAAGGGTTTTTATCGGTAAATCTTTAAGAGTTTTTGTGAGTTACTCTACACGTGATAAAAAAATAGCTGGAGCAATCAAGCAGTGCTTGGAGCAATACGGCATGGACGTTTTCTTGGCCCACGAGGATATTACTCCAAGCGCTAAATGGCAAGAAGAAATAATTAGAGAATTGAGACAAAGCGATGTATTCCTTCCATTATTGACAAAGAACTTCCAGGGGTCTGAGTGGACTGACCAAGAAACAGGAATAGCATTTGGAGACGAAAAATTTATTATTCCTCTTAAAGTCGACATTGACCCTTACGGGTTTATTTCGAGGTTTCAGGCTTTAAAATTCGAATATGTAATAGAAATTGACGAGTATGAAAACGATAAGTACTCATGTATTGATTCGAGTCTTAAGATTATTGAATCAATCTTCAATAATAAGAATCTGAAAGATAATCTTCAGGACTGTCTTATCAAGTCATTCGTCGGGAGCACCAGCTACGTAGACGCAGCAGATAAAGCCCAATTATTGTCAAAACTCGACGATTTTTCCAAGGACCAGATTAATGAGATTGTCAGAGGAAGCATAGAGCAAACGCAGGTTCACAAATCTTGGAAAGCCCATAGCTTTCTGAAAGAGTTAATTTCGAAACATGATAAAGACATTGATCCCGTTAGAAAAAAGGAGCTATCTGAACTAATAGAATTATATAGATTGAAATTTGAGTGATAGGGACCGGACTTTTTCTGGACTTCCTGAACCATTCAAAGCCCTATGGCATGTTAGAAGCAGACAGTAAATTGGACCAAATTATGCAAAGGAAATAATTGATGCCAGAGAAGCATTTACTATTAAAAACCCAAAAGAATGAGATATATAAGATTCTCTTGGATACTGGGTTAGAACCTGCTAACTTTTCGTGGTCAGAAGAAGCAGGCATAAGTCATCCTGCCTTGACAGTGTCGAGATTAAAGTTCAGAGATGGGCACTTCTACTTTCAGTTTGATTTCACTGATTACCTAGGTACACTTCGTCACTATTCCAGATTTTCGCCTGGAAGAGAAAAGGCGGTTGATGATAATTATACAGACAGTTGGGGTGCCCAAAGAGCATACGCTCTAGAATGGGCTAGGCATCTTAAACGTGAAATTGAGGCTCCTGATTTGTGGCAGGAGATAGAGAAGTATCAGGCCACATTCTCACTAGTGCCTCCCACCAAGTTGTTAAATGAGCCTATCCCTGCATACGAAGCAGACCAGATTGGTGAGGCACTTCGTTTACTGACTGGCGAAATAAAGAAACAGTTCAAGCTAACTACTCAACAGAATGAATTTGTCCGTTCAAAACTGGATTATTTAGCAGATGCTGCAAAACGTCAGCCTCGCCTTGATTGGGTTCATACCTGCATAGGTGTTCTTATGACAATAGCGGTGGGGCTCGCTATGGCTCCTCAAGAAGCTAGCCGACTTTGGCAACTTTTTAAAAATCTACTTGGGAAATTCATTCATTTGATTGGGCCATGATCTGGGTAAAACAGATTTTGTTTTGACAGATAGCTATAATAAAAATAGGAGATGATAATTTAAAATGAAGCTTCCGAAGTCGCTTATAGTAGCCATAGTGTTATTGCTCGGAATGGGAGTTATAGGTTTACTCCTCAAAATTCTCAATAATTTTGAACCTCTTAGAGATTTTGCGGACTTTGCTTTAGTTCTCACTTTAGCAGCGCTATTGGCCTACGTGTACTTCACATATCTACTTGCGAAGGACGCTTGGACTCTAAGCTCATCTTTCATACTAGAGCCACTCCCCAACGACCCTTATCATTATCTTTTTATCATTAGCAACCCAAGCAAACATACGATAGACTGCTGGTGTAACCTACATGCACATGTCCTCGAAAAACCCGTAGCACTGAGTGGGTTTTATAATGGCGAATGGCCATTCACTGTTCAGCCGATGAGTGGCGCTAGAGGGCATTTCGATATAAGGGGTATTTTAGAGAAAGCAGGTTGTGTTTTGGAGGATATTGAAGAAATGGAAAATGGTACTCCCACGGAAAAACTCCTAACACTTGATATTGAGTTTTGGTATCATCCTTCTGCAAATAAGAATTTAATACAAAGACCCCCACAACAGCATTATTACTTTGATTTCTCCCGCAAGATCATGGTGTTAGCTGTTTAGACAGTAGTGGGTCAGGAGTAATCGTAGGCCAGAGCTCAGGACACCGGACCTACAATTACCTTTTTCATTCTATTAGAAATAAAAAGGGGATCTAAAAGATAGATCCCCTATGTTTAAACCTTAATCTTCCTTAAAGAACTCTGACCTTCTTGACCTCTTTATCGGGCTCGAGTATATGAATGGCACAGGCAAGGCAGGGGTCAAAGGCCCTGACCACTCTCAAAGGCTCGATCGGATTTTCCGGGTCAGCTATTGGAATTCCGATCAAAGCCTGTTCCATTGGACCCAACTGGTTTTTGTCGTCTCTGGGGCTGGCGTTCCAGGTTGTGGGAACGACGCACTGGTAGTTGTCGATCTTCTTGTTTTTAATGGTAATCCAGTGGCCCAGAGCGCCCCGGGGACCTTCAGTCAGACCCATACCTGTGGACTGG
>JALHSU010000120.1 GCA_022865345.1 Candidatus Zixiibacteriota bacterium | reverse complement strand
GACCTCGGCTGTTAATATCGCTCTTCCTTCCATCGGAAAAGAGTTTTCATTGAATGCGATTTTATTAAGCTGGGTTCCAACCTCTTATATTCTGGCAGCCGCGACATTCCTGGTTCCCTTTGGCAGGTTAGCAGATATTTATGGAAGAAAGAGAATCTTCACCTACGGGATTTTTGTCTTCTCGATTTCGTCCTTCTTATGTGCAGTCTCCAGTTCCGCTACAGCTCTCATTACCTCCAGAATCTTGCAGGGGTTCGGCAGTGCCATGATTTTTGGAACTGCGGTCGCGATCGTGACTTCCGCCTTCCCGGTTGGCGAAAGAGGCAGGGTTCTGGGAATTAATGTGGCCGCGGTTTACTTGGGCCTTTCTGTAGGACCATTCCTGGGTGGAGTCTTAACCCAGCATCTTGGATGGAGAAGCATTTTTTTTGCGAATGTGCTACTGGGCTTGATAATAATCTTCTTCCTTTACTGGAAATTGAAAGGAGAATGGCGTGAGGCAAAAGGTGAGAAATTCGATCTCAGCGGTTCAGTGATCTATGGTCTCACAGTCGTGTCGATAATGTACGGTTTTTCATTACTTCCTTCGATTCGAGGAGCAGGGTTGCTGCTTTTGGGCACACTTGGAATTTTTCTCTTTGTCCGCTGGGAGATAAGACAGAGACACCCGGTTTTAGACCTAAACCTCATAAGAAATAATCCAGTATTTGCTTTTTCGAACCTCGCGGCTCTGATCAATTACAGCGCAACCTCTGCAGTCGCCTTTCTTCTAAGCCTGTATCTGCAATATATCAGGAAGCTTTCACCTCAAGATGCGGGGTTGATCTTATTGTTTCAACCAGCGGTGATGACCATTTTTTCCCCTCTTGCCGGCAGGCTTTCTGATCGGGTTGAGCCAAGAATAGTTGCCTCTACCGGGATGGGATTTACAGCTGTGAGCCTTTTCTTCTTATCCTTTCTGAATGCAAATACCTCCACAGTTTTCATCATAGTTAATTTAGCCCTTCTGGGATTCGGGTTTGCGCTTTTCTCCTCTCCGAATACTAATGCGATTATGAGCTCAGTGGAGAAAAAATTCTACGGGATAGCCTCCGGTACTTTAGCCACTATGCGGCTGACCGGACAGATGCTCAGCCTGGGAATAGCTATGCTGCTATTTGCGGTTTATATCGGCAGGGTACAGATCACTCCGGAATATTACCCCCTCTTCCTGAAAAGCGAAAAAGCAGCTTTCGCAATTTTGGCAGCTCTTTGCTTCGGGGGAATTTTTGCCTCCCTTGCCAGGGGTAAAGTGCGGTGAAAAGGTCAATTAAACTGAAAACCTTATCTTCCTTTTTTTAGTCTTTTCGATGTCAATTTATTCAGTTAGAGCATATTTTTTTGACAAATTACTCCACTTACATATGAAAAAAATATATTAGCAGACTCTAAAAGACATGTTTTTTGCATAAACCTTACAAAGTTATTGGTTCATTTACGATTTTAGTCCTTTAAAATTCATAACTCTTTGTAATAAAATGAGTTATCGTGTTTTATTGTAAGGGCCTTGATTAATATCAATTAAAATACCCCTTTATCGACCAATATAGTTCCCTATTTTAGACAATAAAAATACTTTAGAATTCTAAATTTTTTACTTGACAAAACGTTCAAAGGGTTTTAGATTACTGGTGAGCAGAGGGAGAATAAATCCAAAAGGATTGGAAAAGGAAAGGGAGTTTTTAGATTTTACTTTCGGGCTAACGGGTTATTGTAAGTTCCCCCCCAGCTAATTTAAAAAATAAATTACAAGCGATAATTAATTTTTCATTCCTTTTTTCGGAATGAAAAGTGGTTGGTTTATTACCTCATAGAAAGTTCAAGCCAATTTTTCACACCGCAGAATTGGTAAAGGGATAATACTATACCCTTTTCACCAAGGTTAGCTGGAAACATCCCACCTTCAACCACGATTTCCAGCTAACTCTGACTATTTTTTGAACTTTTTACGAAAGGAGGAGTGAAGGGGAAATATTATAGCTAACTTATCTTTGTCTTCCAATTTTCAAATTGTTTAAGGAGGAATTGAAATGAAGAAAAGTCTTTTAATAATGTTTGTAGTGATATTAGCTATTGCCTTGGCTTT
>JALHSU010000119.1 GCA_022865345.1 Candidatus Zixiibacteriota bacterium | reverse complement strand
TCATGTATTATGCTAATGCTAACGGTGATAACAAGATAACAGTTGCGGATGTAGTATATCTGGTCAATTACCTGTTTAAGGGCGGAGCCAAGCCTGTTTGCAATTACCCGATTGCTCTTCCGTAATCTATCCATCTGGATAGGTTGATGATTTAAAGTTATGGGATTTCGTTCAAAACGGAATCCCATAACTTTTGAAAAAAAATTGAACATAGGAGTGATGAGATGAAAAGAAGAGCCACTTGCTTAATGGCAGGAGTAGCGTTGTCATTGGTTTTCTTATATTTAAACAGCTGGGGAGGCTCTTCTTGTAAGGATGCCCCCGGCCTGCTTTTGGTTAAGTTTAAACCAGGAGTCTTGGTCGATTATGGTCTAAAGAAGGCTGGGACAGCCTTAACTGGAATAGTCTCTGTTGACCAGCTTAATCAAAAGTATAATGCAAAAGGTTTAAGGAAAGTCTTTCCAGAGGAGACCTCGCCTTCAGCTCCCGGCTCAAATCTTTTAGATCTTTCCGGGTTTTATGAGATAGAATTTCCAGAGGAGTCTAATCTGAGCGAGTTGACCTCTGCCTATAGCCAGGATCCTAACCTGGAGAGCGTGGAAACTGTGGCAATCTGCCCGGTGGATGTGGTAAACAATGACCCGGATAATCAATACCATTTGTACAATGTTAGGGCTTATGGAGCCTGGGACAACGAGACTGGAGATACCTCCATAAACTTAGGTATTCTTGATACCGGTGTGCTCTGGTCTCATCCTGACCTCTCCTTGAATATCTGGACTAACAAGGGAGAGATAGCAGGTAATGGGATAGATGATGATACGAATGGGTATGTAGATGATGTCCGGGGATGGGATTTTGTAAATGGCGGGTATCTGTGTAACTCTGCCGGGGGTGAAGATTGTTCAACCCCGGATAATGACCCAAAAGATTTTCATGGACATGGAACCCATGTAGCAGGAATTTCTGCGGCAGTTACCAATAATAGCACAGGCGGGGCTGGTTTAGCTGGTGGCTGGTTTCCAGCTAAAAAAGGTTGTAAGATAATGGCTTTGAGAATTGGATGGGATGCTACTGATGGCAATGGTTATGTAAGTATGGACAATGCTGCCAGCGCCATAAATTATGCCAGACGCAAAGGGGTTGTAGCAATTAATTGTAGCTGGGGTTCCTCCAGTAATTCTGCTTTGCAGGCCGCAGTGACCAATGCCTTAGCACAGGGGATTGCCTTCTGCAAGGCGTATGGAAATGATAACCTGGAAAATCCGTATGACTATCTTGTCAATACTTTCCCTCAGGTTATCGCTATTGCCGCCACGAACAAGTGGGACCAGAAAGCCGGGTTTTCAAATTATGGAGCTTACGTGGATATATCCGCGCCAGGAGACCAAATTCGCAGTACCTATGCGGTAAATTATGCCCCTACTTATGCCACCATGGGCGGGACCTCAATGTCTGCTCCGATGGTTACCGGGATGGTGGGAATACTCAGGTCGAAAGTCCCTGCTCTCACTTTAACTCAGGTGATCTCTCTTATAAAAAATTATGCAGACAATATTGATACCCTTAATCCAGGGTATGAAGGAAAATTGGGAGCAGGGAGAATTAACATCTACAACTCCTTATCCCATCTACCAAATGCCAAGTTTTCAGCAGATCATGTCTTTGGAGAAGCTCCTTTTGCAGTCCAGTTTCTTGATTCTTCATCCGGGGATGGGCTCTACTATTGGAAATGGGATTTTGGGGATGGTGATACTGCAAGCAAATCCACTTCAGGTTTTGACACATCTCATACCTATCTGAACCCTGGTCTTTATACCTGCTCTTATTCTGTTTCCGGAACCTGGGGCACCAATACTGAAGGTGTTTTGATCGGGGTAACTGCAGATACAGCAGGGCCTAACTATTCAAAGGGGATACCTCAACAGACCGGAGTCAAGGTTCCGGTTTACGGGAACAATTCTCTAACCTGCTCCAGGTTAATCATACCTATGCGCTATGGTCATGGGAGTGCTCCTGTAAGATGTGATTCAGTAAATTTCATCGGCAGCAGGGTAGAGAGTTTTCCGATTAAGAATGTTAGCGTAGATAACTATAACCAAACCATCTCTTTGACCTTACAGAATAGCAGTAATCCTCTTCCTGCTGGTAGCGGACTTTTAGCTAATTTGTATTTCTCCATAGATTCTGCAGCAGTGGTTAATGATACCATAGAGTTAGACACTGCAATCATCTGGGGTTCCTATTTAGATTATACTTCAACCATATTCGGGGATTACGTGCCTCATTATAGGACAGGCGGAGTCATTATAGGGACGCCTTTATGGGGAGATGCCAGTGGAGATAATAAAGTTAACGTATCAGACGTGATATTCTTGATCAACTATCTTTTTAAAGGTGGACCACAGTCCAATCCTCCTTACATAGGGGATGCCAATTGCGATCATGCCATTACGGTTGCAGACGTGGTATATCTGGTGAGCTATCTTTTCAAGGGAGGTCCTCCACCTGGTATTGGTTGTTAAAAAAAATTAAAAAAATTAAATTTTTTTGTTGACAAGCTTGGAGGATTTGTTTATATAACAAAAAATGAATATAAGTTAAAGTTACATTCTTATATTTTTAACTTGAGGAGGTGATTTGTTTTATCTCATAGCTAAAGAGGTAGAAAGAAGGAGAGAGGAAAGCACAAACCTTAAAAATTTAACAGGAGAGGGGTGAAATATGAAGAGAAATTCACTAACCTTAATCTTTTTTCTGGTAGTCTTTAGTTTGATAAGCTTTAATTTTGCCTTGGCTCAGGATCCTGGAGTTCCAGACACCTGCATAATTCAACGTATAGAGAAGGTACTGCCTAGTTCTCAGGTAGTTGTGGATGTTTATGTATATAATGATGAGCACGTGGGTTCATTTGTCATTCCTCTGGTTTACCCGGATACAAACAGTACTTTAGATGTCAGGTGCGATTCGATAGTTTTTGCGGGTACAAGAAGTGCCTCCGCCACCCTTGTGAGCGATGCCGCTTCCATAGAGAATTCT
>JALHSU010000118.1 GCA_022865345.1 Candidatus Zixiibacteriota bacterium | reverse complement strand
GTCCATATTATAGGCATCGATAAGATAGCTGATAAAAGAAGATGCCTCAATCAAGGCTATATCTACTGGGGCCTGACGATAATCTTTGCTGATTTTGAGCCTGGATAAAGGAATAAGCTCTCCTTTGTCTTTAAGCTTCTTAGCATAATAGTAGCCCATGCCAAGATATCCTGAAGCACCTTCAGCCACAAAAGCAGGGGCATAACCCCAGTACTCATACAAAAGTAAAAGCAGAGGTCCGGGAAAATCCACACTTTCCTTATCCTTATCAAAAAGCACATAAATTTTATGCTTGCTGGGATCCAGACTCAAATTCAGCCTCGGGTCCCAGATCGCCTCCGGGATCTCGCAGGGACAGATGAAGTAATCGATCTTCAATGTCTGGGGATAGGAGAAGCTAAAGTAATGTTTAATCTTTTTGTAATCTAACTCTAAGTAGTTTCTATTCATATTAAAAAAATAATCTGCCAAGGAGTTCTCCATATAAGTTATGGCGAAATGCACTACCTTGTTGTTGTATAACCAGAGGGAATCAGTCAAAAGGTAGTTGCAGGAATCCTCTTTTTCGAGATAGCCTGATGGGGTAAGCTCCAGCTTGAAAACCCTCTTGTCTTTTAACTTGATATCCTTTATTGAATAGGTATGACCGATTCCGATTAAAGGCTCCTTGAAAATCCTTTCCAGGTCCGGAGCTAAGGTTAAAAGGGTAAGGCTAAGGCTTAAACTGGTGGTGTCTATTTTCTGAAAACCTAAATTCAGGGTGAAATTCCCCATAAAAAAGGTTGATTTGACCCCTTCTTTAACTTCGACCTTCCTTTGATCCACTGTCACAAAGCTGGCGGAATCCCCTTTAACCCCTTCTTTCAGCTTCAGCTCTGTCTGAAGATAAGTAGAGGCAAGGGAATTTGTTAAATCCAAGGTCAAGATAAGGAAAATGTAAAGAATAATGCTTTTTGTTTTCATAAGGTCATCCTTTATATAAGCTCCTTAAAGTGGCTAAGTTTTTCTTATCCCAGTCATCTTCTTTAGGAGTTTCTATGATTTTTGGAATTTTTTCAAATCTTTTATCATTTAAGATCAGCCTGAAAGCCTCCAGACCAATGAAACCTTTGCCGATATGTTCGTGCCGGTCAACCCTGGTTCTAAAATCTTTTTTAGAGTCATTGATGTGGAATGCTTTTAATCTGTTTAAGCCGATTACCTTATCAAACAGCTTAAAGGTAGCCTCATAAACTTTTTTATTTCTGATATCATAACCGGCTTCAAAAGTATGAGCAGTATCATAACAAACCCCTACTCTCTGGTTCTCTTCAGTTGAATCCATAATCTGTGCTATCTGTTCGAACTTATATCCGATACTGCTTCCCTGTCCAGCAGTGGTTTCCAGACATATTTTTACCTTAAAGTTTTTGCTTTTGGAATGAGCCCAAGATAAAGATTCTGCAATCCTTTTTATCCCTACTTTTTCATCCGGATTTGAACCGGGATGCATAACCAAATAGGGAAGACCCAACTTCTCAGCGCGGGTCAGCTCTAAAAGAAGTGTCTCCCTTGATTTCTGCAGAAGCTCTTTGTCGCTTGTTCCAGCATTTATCAGGTAGGAATCATGCCCAACTACCGGGCTGATCCCAGTCTCCTTCTGAACCAGTTTAAATTTATCGACATCCTCATCTGTCAGTTCTTTTGCTTTCCACTGGTTTGCGCTTTTGGTGAAAATCTGAATGGTTGTGCAACCGACCTCTTTCCCGAAATGGAGGGAATTAAAAAATCCCTCAGCTATGGACATATGCGCCCCAATTAGAAGCATAAGCTCTCCTTAATCTTTACTCTCCCGTGAAGAGAGGTGTAGCGTCCTCACTCCCGTGAGGACGTTTGTTCGTTGCCACAGAGTGGCAACGCTACGGTTACGACTGCCGGTCCACTCCAAACATTTTACCACAGCCTCTGTCTTTTGTTCAGATAAGAAAACAAAGCCCGGTCAAATGGGACAGAGGTATCCAACAACACATAATCTATCAAACTTTCACGACATTCCAGGGTATATTTGTTCAAAAGCTCCTTTAATCTTTCCTGATATTCCTTTCTTATCTGCCAGGGTGAGGTCATAATTTCTTCACTAGTCTCTAAATCTTTAAAAATCGCCTCATTCTCAAAGGCAAAACTTCTCTCCTTTGGGTCTAATATATGGAATACGATAACCTCATGTTTTTTGTGCCTGAAATGTTTCAACCCGGAGATAATCTCCTCCGGCTGTTCAAAAAGGTCTGAAAGTAAGATAATCAGCCCTCTTCTTTTTATCCTCTCTGCCATCTGGTGCAAAGCTGAGCTTATGTTGGTAGGTTCAGAGGGGGAAAGCTTGTCTAACTCCCTTAAGAGATTGTGCAGATGGCTCAAAGTCGATTTTGGAGGGATATATTTCTTAATCTTCTGGTCGAATATCACCAAACCCACTGAATCCCTTTGCTTGAGCATAAGGTAGGACAAAGCCGCACAAAGATATGAGCCATATTCCAATTTATTTATTCCGTTGGAGGAATAACCCATCGAGCCTGAGATATCCAGAAGAAGATAAGCTTTTAGATTGGTCTCTTCCTCAAATTCCTTAACAAAATACCTGTCTGTTTTTCCATAAACCTTCCAGTCGATATTTCTCAAAGAGTCACCGGGCATATATTGTCGATGTTCAGCGAATTCGACTGAAAAACCGTGATAGGGGCTGCGATGAAGCCCGGCGATAAACCCCTCCACCACCAAGCGCGCCTTCATCTCCATCCCGGAAAGCTTGGATATGACTTCTGGCTTTAAAAACCGTCGATGATCTTGCATTATTTTCTTTGTAGCTTCAATACAATAAATTGACCCTCTTTAATCGAAGAGAGCACTTTAAATTTTGTGCAAAATCGAATGACCTCTTCAACGGGCAAATTTTTCCACCTATTCCCAATTTTGGCTATAATAGAATCCAAATCTTTAATATATTTGTAATCAGCATATTCCATTAAATCCTCCCTTTCTAAATCATAACCATTTATTGAACTTCTTTCTTCAGTTCCTCTATTTCTCTTTTCACTTCTTTGAGTTCTTCTTCTAAGTCGTTTTTATAATCCTCCAGCATCCTCAAGTATTCCTCCTTCTTAGGGAATCTCCAAGGTCCTCGGAAATAGAACCCAAAGGGCGGAAACCCGAAATCAAAACCGAAATCTTTGAATCTAAAACCTCTTCTCATGTTTTGCTCCTTCTTGGTGGCTCAGACATCCCTGTCCTACGGACCCGTTTCTAGGGTCTGAACTTTTTGAACAGACAAGTCCAAGAAATGGATCCGTAGGAAATGTCTGTTCTACCTTTTTGTTTTACTCCCTGCTCCAAGCTACCTGCTACTTGCCAAAAGCTAAAACGAAAACCTTATCCCGAATTGATTAACCGGCTTATCCACAAAAGTCCCGATCACCCTTTGATAATTGAAACTGAACCCGGACTTGACATCTTTAACCAGGCCGAATTCAAAATAATGACAGGTTCTTCCAATTTCCTGTAGATTGCGGTCGATATCCCCTGTTATCTCCAGGGTGAACCAGGTGCCTAATTTAAAGCTATTAATCAACACTATCTGCAAGGTCTGGCCTGCATTCTGGTTATTATCATAAGAGTTCTGGTAAAGGGAGATATTATTAGAGATAGATTTCAGGCCAAAGGTCTTGCTAATACAAAAGGACGGCAGAAAAATCAGCATAAAAAAAAGAATTGTTAAAATCTTTATTCTCATTCTCCCTCCTTGTCAGAAGTCTCTGAAAAAGCCCCGCCTGTCATTCTGAGGGAGTCCAAATGGACGACCGAAGAATCTATAGATTCTTCGCCCATAGGGCTCAGAATGACCCAATCTTAGAATGTAGAGACGCATGGCATGCGTCTCCAGTTGCTTTAACTCACAAGATAAACCTAAAGGTTTATACTCCAAGCTTAATCTGAATCCTTAATATCCTCAAGCAGTTTCTGGATAATCTCTAAAGTCCCCACTCCATCTGCTTCGGCATTGAAGCTGGTAACAATCCTGTGGCGCAATACCGGCAGGGCAACAGCTCTGATATCCTCGCAGGAAGGAGTATACCTGCCGTCTAAGACGGCTCTGGTCTTTGCACCCAGGACCATATATTGCGATGCCCTGGGACCCGCTCCCCAGGAGACCCAGTTGTTTATATACTCCAGTGGTTTATTATTGTCATTTGAATGTGGGCGGGTATGCCGTGCGAGTTTTACTGCATAATCTATCACGTGGTCTGACACCGGCACCTTTCTCACAAGCTTCTGTAACCTGACTATCTCCTCTGCTCCCATAACTTTCTCCAAGTCCCAAAAGTAGGCTGAAGTGGTAGTCTTGACAATTAGATTTTCCTCTTCTGTAGAAGGATAGTTTATGTAGATATTGAACATAAACCGGTCCAACTGTGCCTCAGGTAGAGGATAAGTTCCCTCCTGTTCAATCGGATTCTGGGTAGCCAAGACAAAGAACGGGTCTGTCAATTTGTAGGTCTGTCCGCCAGCTGTAACCTCGTGCTCCTGCATCGCCTGAAGCAAAGCTGACTGGGTCTTTGGAGGGGTCCGGTTGATCTCGTCTGCTAAGATGATATTGGCGAAAACGGGCCCGTGCATAAACTTGAAAGTTCTTTCTCCAGTAGTGATATTCTCCTGAATTATCTCAGTGCCGGTAATATCTGAGGGCATCAAATCAGGAGTGAACTGAATGCGACTGAATTTCAAGTCTAAGACCCTTGAGATGGTGCTTATCAACAGGGTCTTGGCTAAACCCGGCACTCCTATCAAAAGGCAGTGGCCATTAGATAAAAGGGCAATCAGTAGCTCATCTATCACCTGATCCTGCCCAATGATAACCTTCCTGATCTCTTTCTTTATTCTGTCCCTTGCCTCCCCTAACTTCTCTACTGCTAAAAGGTCTTCTTTTGTGGACTTTTCTTCAGGCATCAAACCTCCGATTCATCTCATAGTAGCGTCCTTACTCCTGTTAAAACGACATTTCGTTGTCACAGAGTGGCAACGCTTCATCTCTTGCCCCCTTGCAATCTATATTAATACGCAAGAAGCCCAGAGTCAACTTGATTTTGGGGGGTAATCTCAGGAATTACTGTTCCAACTGACTTTAGTCAGGTTTATTTTACCCTCTTTTTTGGTAGAGAACTAAGGTGAGGTCACGCCACTAAAGTGACTTCGAACAAGTCACCGTAGCTTCCTTATTCATTTAAGGACACTAACAAAAAAGACAGGCTGGAAGCCTGTCCCACCCTCGCAGTAGGGTCGATACTCCGGAACGGATTGGCCCAAATCTCTCTCAACCCTTTACCAGCGCATCCAGGTCATAGTTATTGATCTTATTGTAGACTGTTGCCTTGCTGACCCCAAGGACTTTTGAAACGGTGTCAACATTCCCGCCGGAGGCTTTTAATGCCTCAGCATAAACTATCTTTTCTATCTGGTCCAGGTTCAATTTGCCTAAGATCGGACAGCCCTCTTTGGGCTTATCTTTACTGCATTCTATCATTGAAACAGAAGATTTTCCCTTTAGAAATTCCACAACTAAATCTTTCAAGCTGATCAACCGATCAGCTCTCTCGCAAGCTAAAGATACACTGTTCTCCAGCTCACGCACATTACCCGACCAGATCTTCTCCTCTAAGTATCTTTTTGCCTCAGAGGTTATCCCGATAATCTCTTTACCCATCCCTTCTGATTTTTTCTTGATGAAATAATCGATTAATAGAGGAAGATCCTCTTTTCTTTCTTTTAAAGAGGGTACTTTTATCG
This sequence comes from Candidatus Zixiibacteriota bacterium, assembly GCA_022865345.1. Taxonomy (NCBI): domain Bacteria; kingdom Pseudomonadati; phylum Candidatus Zixiibacteriota; species Candidatus Zixiibacteriota bacterium. Next base: position 8,726 of record JALHSU010000118.1, on the reverse strand, counting down.
TTAAAACCTTCAAACGGAAATACAGGTCCTCGCGGAAATAACCCTGCCTGACCAAATTCTCAAGGTCTTTATTGGTAGCAGAGATCACCCGCACATTTATGTCCAGGGCAAAAGATGCACCTAAAGGCTCAAGTTTTTTCTCCTCAACTACTTTTAGCAGCTTTGACTGTAGTTCCAGAGGAAGATCTCCGATCTCGTTTAAGAATATAGTGCCGGTATTCGCCAGGAAGAACTTCCCCTCTCGTTCGTCCACCTCAGTTGCCACTCTTCTTTTGATACCGAAAAGCTCAGATTCCAAAAGACTCTTGGGAATGGCTGGACAGTTGACCGAGATAAAAGGTTTATCTTTTCTTTTTCCCAGACAGTGGATTGCTTGAGCCACTAAATCTTTGCCAGCTCCGGTCTCCCCTAAGAGCAAAACCGCAGAATCAGAAGAAAGAGCAACTTCTATTTCCTGGAACAGCTTGACCATAGGCTCGCTTTTCCCGACCAGACCAAACCTATTGTACTTGTCCACTAACTCCTGTCTTGCTTTTTCCTTCCACTCTAAGGCTCTTTGCATCTTTAATTTTAAGAACATAAAATCTTTTTGCATTGCATCCCACTCCACGTAATCGTATGCCCCGGTATGTAGCGCCATTGCGGCTGAATCGAAATCAGCAAAGGAGGTAACCATAATCACCGGGATATTCCTGCCTGCCTCCTTGATGGCTTTTAAAATCCTCAATCCCTCATTTTGCACATCCTGTACTGGGCCTAAAAGCTCTTCTGGTCTGGCCTTGGCAAAACTTTTATCTAAGAGGATCAGGTTATAATCACGAACAGTCAGGTCTTTCTGTAAGTTCCTCCCGTTATATATGTGATGATATTCATACCCCTCAGCAATAAACTGTTTACAATAATTGGCTATATCCTCCCCATCGTCGATAATCAAGACTTTGATCATATTTGTCATCTTCCTGTAGAGGACGAGCCTATTCCCCCTCTCCTTAATCCTCTCCCACCAGGGGAGAGGAGACTAACTTCATCTGCTGTGAATTCTCCTTATCGTCTGTGTGGAAAACTTCCCTTCTTCCCATTCTCAAGATAATCACCTTGCCTTTTCTGTCAAGCATTTTTAATCCTTCCCTCCCTTGATGGGAGGGATAAAGGGAGGGTGATATCATTCTTATTTTCCCTCTCCCTTACCCTCTCCCATAAAGGGAGAGGGATATCTGTAGCGTCCTCACTCCCGTGAGGACGGCTGCTCGTTGCCTCAGGAGAGGCAACGCTACATTTCCTCAAGCCGCTTTGCCGTGCCCTCACCTGGCGGCTTCATCCGTTTAAGGAGTTCCCATACCTCCCTCATCGCTTTTTCCGGTTAGGTTTTGTTCTATTTCTTTTTTTCCAGGCTGAGTCCATGAAAAACTTCAGAAAAGCAAAATCCACTTTAAGCACATAAGCTATCTTCTTCAAGGTTTCTGAGCTGGGCTTGTGCCCGTTTTCTATTCTCTTCAGATGGTTAACACTAAACCCGCAAGTTTTAGACAATCTCTCCAGACTTATTTTCTGGTCCTCTCTTATTCTTTTGATCACTCAACATCACCTGCCCAGAAGTTCTTCCCGCTATCTTTCTTCATTTGAGAATTATTTCCTGACCTCTTTCCTTTAGTGCGGGAATTTTGTTTCCCGCACTAAGGCAACCTGTGCCCTTGACTGGTACTTCATACTATACAGAGTTCCTATTTCCTCCCTCGTAAGCTGAGCAAGCTTTTTTGTACAACGCCGTATAATCCTTAGCACATAGGCCACTACATTATTGACAGGGAGGAGGCCCTCCTTTAAACAGGTAATTAATTAAGTAGACAACATCCCCAACGGAGGTTTTATTATCACAATTCACATCTCCATTGTAGGGTTTTACAGTTAACACCACATTATCAATATATCCCTCTGCATAACAACCAGGGTATCCAGGATCACCGATTGAGCCCATGTAGATTCTATCCATGCCTAGAAATGGGCCATATCCATAAATTGTAGCTGCATAGACAGTATCACCTGTTTCTTTTTTAATAACGAGGAGGTCTGTATATAATGTAAGATTATCACGGCTTAAGGTTAGTTGATATAAAACTCCATCGGTAAACGATTCTGGAGAACTCCAGTTGCTGAAATATCTTCCTAAGTTGTCAGTTCCACACAACCAAATAAAATGACCTCCGTCACCTACATAAAAACTCCCCACAATACTTGTAGGTGCAATATAGGACATATTTGAATCCGATACCCCAAGTCGGAAATCCCCAGCCCAGCCAGTATAGGTAGGCAAAAGGTCAAATGTAAGTTTGAAACTTCTAAAGGAAGCGTCCATAAGATGTACAGGGACATAGGCGTATTCATTAGTTGCATCAATAATCTTATAATGATACCGTCCGCCTGTACTATCCCAATAGTAATCGGCTGAATTATTAGTCATCCAAGACGGGCAGGGGGCAGAAGAGAAATCTTCTGAATAAAGAGTGATGCCATCATCGGCATATAAATAAACAGATGATGAGAGAAATAATGACACATACAGTATAGAAATAATTAAGCTTTTCATGATGATATCTCCTTTTATTGACAGATTTTTAGATACATTTGATTACCAATATTAAAGTTTTTCCCGGGGCACCTCCTTTCCTTAGTAGATTCCTAAATCTTGAGGTAACTTGTTACTTTGACCTTTGTGAAAGAATGGTATTGCAACCTTAATGCCAGATTATTTTTCAAGCTTTATATTTTGGAGGAAATAGGAAGGTAACTTTAAGATATACTTGAGGATAACTGTTGAATCTACTGAAAAACGCTTGAGGGCAATGTAGAGGGAAAACACTATTCTAAGCTTAAAAATTCTAAAATTTAGAAAATCCAGTCTAAATTTTAGAAAATAAACATCTCTATCTTATTCTAACCCCCTCCCTCCACACTTCGATATTTTTCCAGTTTGCACTGTCCTCTGCTGTTAATTTATAAGGAAAAGCATTTACTTGTGCCCACCTCTCGAAATAGCCAGGAGCTGGATAAACGTAATTGAATCCGAAATCTAAAGAGAGATGGTAGGCCCTCCCATCCCCTAAATTGGCAATTATCTTATCATCCTTAGAGTATATTCCAATATCATCAACACCCGTGATGTAAGACTCCCAATGTGACTGATCCGGCAGTCTTTTCTTTATGTTGGGAAAAATCACATACCACTTTTCTTTTGCTTTCTCGATCTCTTTCCTAGCAGTATAGGGCATTGCCTGTCCGGAAACTCTATCAGAGGCAAGAACGGACACGATCGCACACCAGCCCATTCGGTTATTTGTGCCCCCTAAAATTATCTCTTTTTTTCCATCTCCATCAAAATCCGTACAGTAAAGGCAATTGATTGCTCCGGGATGCCAATATTCTGCTTTTTTAATCCCGTTTCGGTCTAAGATTACCAGCTGGTCGGGAAACCATGGATTGTGTTTGCTGTTCACTATGATCTCTTTTCCCCCATCCCCATTTATGTCTTCTACTTTCATGAAAGTCGGGGAGAAATATCGACTGTTAAGCTCTTTACCTGTCTCATAGACACCATACTCCCCACAAGAAAACTCCCACAGCTTTTCTTTCCTATAATTAAAACAGACCAGTTTACCAGTTGATATCTCAGTATAATTAATCAATACTAATACTTCCGCTTTCCCATCGCCATTCAAATCGGAAAGATTGACATGCGATGTGTCTAAAACAATGCCCGGCAAAAGGGTATCCCACAAAACCCTGTTAGATTTGTTCTTGACTATGAGCATGTTTCCTCTCGCTTCTGCAATTGCTGGATTCCAGTCCTCCCAGAACCGGGCATATTTATTGAACTGGAAATAAAGTCCCAGACAAATTGCCACTACTAAGACCCCGGCAAGGGCAAACATCACCCTCCTACTTTTCAGTTTTATCACTAAGGCAGACCTATCCTCAACTCTCAAATCCTGCTTTCTTGCCTTCTCTTTTTCTATCTTTATCTCAATCCTTGTCCCTTCATTTATTTTACTCTCAATATTCCAGGAGCCATATTTATTTACAAACTCAATCGTCTCCTCTGTTATTCCCAAGCCCAAACCTGTTTCTTTTCCTTGAGTAAATCCCCTTTTATAGAAAGTCTCCTTGGTTTTCTCATCCATCCCAATCCCATTATCCTCTACCACGACTGTTACATCCTCCCTCACTCCTCGAACCTCAATCCTCACTACTTTAGCAAGTAGCGAGTAGCCAGTAGCGAGGGGAGAGGGACTGTTAGCCTTGGGCTTTTGCTCTACTGCTTCTACCCCATTCCGGATTAAATTCGCAATCAGCTTTTGCCAATCCCGGTAGTTTTTGTATGGCAACCTGAACCTCTCCCCTATATCCTCATACCTCTCTTCTATTTTTATCTCTTTTTCTTTCAGAACTCTGTCCTTTTCTGTCCTGACGATCTTCACTGATTCCCTTATCACCTCATTCAAGCTGAAAGTGAACTTCTGTGTACCATCTTCCAGTATCTCTTCTATCTCATCTGAAAAGATACTTAGCCTCTTTTTGATCTCCTTAATCTTTTGTTTGTCTTTTTCGATCTTTTGTAAACCCCTCTCAATTTTCATCACCTGACTTTTTAACCTGACCCACAAAAAGGGGTCTGAGGAGATCATTAAAAGATTCTCCCTCTGGTCTTTTAAAATTATCTTGAGCTGACTGATTAAATCCCTAAAATAATCAAGATGTGTGGAGATGCTTTCCCCTTTCTCCCAGGTGGAAAGTATCATCTCTAAAGAGGCGATCTTCTTTTTCCTCTCGTGGATTAAATCATCTCTCAGAGAATTTAGAACCTGAAAGTCCGGCTCCCTGCCTTCTAAGCGGAGAGAGATAAAAGAGAGCAAAGAGTAAAGAAAATCACGGAAAAATAAGAGAAGGGTTATCAGGATTAATATGAGTAGATATATGATCACGACTAATTCTTTTGTGCAATTCACCTAAGGCGGAGAATTGTCTTTCGAACGAAATCGTAGTGCGAGGCTTTCAGCCTCGCTTATTTAATAAGGCGAACCTGAAAGGTTCGCACTACATAAGTCTTAAAAACCTCCTCACAATCGAATTTGACCTTAAGGCTGACAAATCCGTTATAATAATCTGCTTAATCCGTTTAATCAGCTGTGAATATATTTTTTACTCCACCACTAAATCGCTCTTTGTTGGTGTCCTCACCAACGAAGAAGAGGTTGTTGGTCAGGAGACCAACAACCAGCGAGAACATATTTTCTATTCCACCACTAATTTTTTCTCTTTTATGTAAACTTTCTTTGTCTCCCCAGGATTCGAAATGAAGATATCCGATTTTATCTTTTCGGGTTTGACCAAAGGAAGAAACTTTTTTAAACTGGAGATTTTGCTCCACCCCTCGGTTGGTCCTCCGGAAAGCTCGAAGGTCTTTATATTAGAGTTTGAGGTATCAGAAGAGAAAACTCCCAGGAGAGTAAGCTTGTATCCGTCGACGAAACCGAAGAATTTCAGCCATTTCTGCCAGATCAGAATCTCTGCTTCAAGCTCGAATCTGTTATCCTTTGAGACTTCAAAGGTCTCTTTATAAATTTCACCTTTTTTACCTGTAGCGTTGAAAAATAAATTATTTGAAGAATCTTTTATGGGTTCTATTGTTAATTCACCAACGAGTTTTTCTGGTAATAGAACTTGGAAAGGCCGTAAATAGTTTTGCATCTGAAAAAATAACCAGGCGAGACTTATGAGCAAGATCGAGATGGCGAAGATCAGAAACCTTATCAAACCTCCATAACCTTTTTCTTCTTTGTCCTGGGCAAAGCGAGATCTCTTAAGTACCCAGAAGAAAAGAATGAAAAGCAAAACTAAACCCAACCCAAGAAAAACCCCACCAAAAACTGCGATCCGATTTTCAAGTCCTATGGATCCAAACTCGGACATAAAACCCTTCTACGAACAGTAAGGCTTTTATCGGCCTTAAAGTTTCAAAGGAGATTTAAACTGTTTATTCTACTCTTCAATTTAACTTCAAAACTTCTCAAAACTTAACTGAGCAGATGTGGATAAATATCTACCCTAAGCCCGCATTCTATCATAGTAATCAGTTGAGTCATCATAAGTTAACACCTTATCCACATATCTCTTCTTTTTATCCACACTTTGAAAAAAATTCCTACTATATATGGAGTGCATTTACCGTGAAGATAAATCCCCTCTCCCTTTATGGGAGAGGGTTAGGGAGAGGGAAATAGAAATGAACTCACCCTCCCCTTTATCCCCTCCCATCAAGGAAGGGGAACTAAGCACTCTACCGATGTACTCCATAACCTCCAGAATCAGATTGTATAAATTCGCCCGGATCCACCGGCACACCATCTTTTCTGATTTCATAATGAAGATGTGGAGAAGGCCTTCCGGTTCTGCCTGAAAGAGCTATTACATCATCCCTTTTAACTCTTTCGCCTTTCTTGACATAAATCTCCGAACAACTGCTGTAGTAGGTTTTATATCCATTTTCATGATTGACTATCACTAAGTTACCATATTTTTTATCCTGCCCAATAGAGTCTATTACCCCATCTGCTGTAGCTCGAACCTCGGTTCCGATCCTGGCTGAGATGTCAATACCCGAATGTTCTTTTTTCTTGGTTCCAGCATCTGGTGAAAAACTCTTGATTATTTTATCCTGAAGAGGCAGGCCTGTAGGAATAGTGGAAAAGATAGGAATTTTTTGACTTTTAAAATCTGAATTTTGTAGCTTGGTCGTTGACAGCAATAACGTTTTATTTTTCAGATTATTGCTTGTATCCTCACCTGCAGGAAACTTTACTCCGGCTATCTTGGCAACCTGGTAAGCAAACAAGCGGTATTCTTTTAGTTCCTGTTCTAATTCTTTTACTTTGGAGTTGTACTCCTTCAGACCCTTGTTCTCCCTGGAAAGAGCTTGATTCAGGACTATCTGGGAATTGAGCTTGCCATAAGAGAAGATAAGGAAAACAAAAAAAGCCAGTAGAAGAAAAAAAATCCCCGTGAAAATGACAACCAGGTTAAAAGAAAGTCGAAGACTCAAACCTTTGCCTTGATCCGGAGAAACTGAGAAGTTTATGGAATGTATTTTTTTCATTCTATAAGTTATAAACTATCATCAAGAGTAAATGTTCTAACCGACTTTAGTCGGGTTTTTTACGCCACTAAAGTGGCTTATGAATTTTTATAGAGTTATCTTCAGCAATTCCAAAATCCTGTTCAGGTCCTCATCCGAGTAAAACTCAATCAGAATTTTTCCTCTTTTTCTTCCTTTTACGATCTTAACCGAGGTTCCAAAATACTGTTTTAATTTATCCTCAACCAGTTGGAGCTGGGGATATACCCTTTTCAACCTTCTGGATTTAACCCTCTTCTTGCCGTAGATTTTCTCCTCTGTTTCCCTGACTGACAACCCGTTTTTGACAATCTCTTTTGAGAGTTCAATTCTTTGAGCATCAGTATCCAAACTCAGAAGCGCTCTGCAATGACCCTCTGACAGTTCTCCGGAGACCAGAGACATCTGTACTTCCTCCGGAAGATTCAACAATCTCAGAATATTAGAGATCGTAGTTCTATCTTTGCCAACTTTTTTGGACATATCCTCATGTGAAAGTCCGAATTCCTCGATTAATCTCCTGTAACCTTTAGCCTGGTCAATAGAATTAAGGTCTTCTCTTTGCACGTTTTCTATTATTGAAAGCTCAAGAGAACCCTCTTTTGATAGATTTTCTGTCAAAATGGCTGGAATCAGTGCGAGTCCAAGTTTTTTTGCTGCTACAAGCCTTCTTTCGCCTGCAACCAACTCGTAACCATCCTCTATCTTCTTAACTATTATCGGCTGGATTACTCCTTTTTCTTTGATTGAATTTGTAAGCTCATCTAATTTTCCCTGATTAAAACTCCCTCTGGGTTGATATGGATTCGGCCGAATCCTTTCGACTTCCAGTTCTAAAACTCCCCTTTTTTCTTTTTCCAGGACATTGATTTCTGATTTGACTTCTTGAGGTAGGTCAGGAATCAAAGCCTTTATCCCTTTACCTAACGCTATTCTGGTCATGGTCTAAGATCTCCTTGGCTAAATTTATATAATTCTCTGCCCCGGTAGAGGAGATATCATAAAGTATGATCGGTTTTCCAAAACTCGGGGACTCTGAAATCCTTACGTTCCTGTGAATAACAGTGGTATAGATTTTTCCCCCAAAAAACTTCTTTGCCTCCTCTGCCACCTGTTTGGACAGGTTTAACCTGGCATCATACATCGTTAAAACTACTCCCTCGATCTCAAGGCGCGGATTTAAGTTCTGCCGAACCAAATTGATCGTATTCAAAAGCTGGCTCAAACCTTCTAACCCATAATATTCGCACTGGATCGGAATTAAAACTGAGTCTGACGCAGTTAAGGTGTTGATGGTCAAAAGCCCTAAAGACGGAGGGGTATCTATCAGGATAAAGCTATATTCATCTTTTATCGGAGCTAAAGCTGAAGTTAGTTTTCTTTCTCTTCCTTCCAAATTAACGAGTTCAATTTCAGAGCCGACCAATCTTAACGAGGAAGGAACAATTTCTAAAAAAGGGATTGTGGTTGGAAGAATTGCATCTTTTATCGGGACCTCATTTATCAAGACCTCATAAATCGTGTTCTGCAGATTATTTTTATCTATCCCCATGCCGGAAGT
>JALHSU010000117.1 GCA_022865345.1 Candidatus Zixiibacteriota bacterium | reverse complement strand
CCGTGTTTTGGCACTTTCAATATAACCTAATTTCTCTCTTTTCTTATCTGAAGAGTAAATCTTGCCTCTGTCGTAACCATGAACCACCAAATCTTCTAAGAATCTAGTCCCGAAAGCATCAGCACCGCCGATAACCTTCGGTGAAAAGTATTCTTTTAAGAGTTCGTAGCTCATATACGAGAAAGTATCGGGTAAAATATGATTCGAGTGTATAACGGCGACTAATTCTCTTGAAAGACCGTCCCTTCCCTCTATCCAGAGGACTGAATAATCTCCTCCACGCCCTTCTGCCATATCCACGCCTGCGATATATTGAACTCCAACCTTGGGACGGTGATAGATATGGATGACTCCCTGGCGAATTTCCTCTTCTTTGAGAGCTTCCTGCTGCAATTTCTGTAAAATCCCAGCATCAAAAACTGTTCGTCCCGTAATCGGGCTAAGAGCCTCTTCTTCCGTCTGTGGATAGTCAGCTCTGAACTGCCATTCCAAATAATAATCTCTTTTAACTCTCTCGAACCACTCGGCATCTCGCCCAGGGACGGCATCCCTAGGAATGAATATAGGGTGAAAGTTGTTGTTTCCCCTTTTGGCTTCTCTCCACAGTATCTTGAAATGAGAATCTAAAGTCGTAGGGTCAACTGTTGAAACAACAATTCCATGTGCCCCAGCATCTATTGTAGGCTTAAGATGTGCCCAATTCTCTTTAGCGTAAGGATGAAACTCGTTCTCATCCCAGATTACTAAAGAGGCGGTCTCTCCCATACCAGCCGTCTCTGTTGAGGGTAAAGTGTGAGTCTTGCTATGGGTACTCTCAAAGGACATTGAGAAGACGCTGTCGTGTCCGGGGTTTAATTGAAGATGTTTTGGTAATTGAGAGTAAATAAACTTTGCCTTGCTGAGTAACTCCGCAGCTTCAGTCTCCCCCTTGGAAATCATAATCACATTTCCGCCTGTCTTGTAACACCACCAGATTGCTATGGCTGCCAGAGTCCATGAAATCCCTACCTGCTTGGATTTTAAGACAATTATTTGAGAATACTTGTAAATCGCCTTAATGAATTCCACAAGATGAGGCCACATTTGAAAGGGAATAATCTGGTTCGTAGTGGCGTCTAAAATCTTGACATACTCAAAGAACTTTAACGGGTCTAGTATGTCTATCTTTTGCCCGATTTGGTCTATGATTGGTAGTTCATCTTGTTTTATCATCTACCCAATCATCGTATATATACGAAACCCCAGTAGGGGGTAGTTCATTCGTAATGCCAAAGTATATATATGTATCACTAGACCATTCGACATATTCACTTATTACCTCATGGAGTCCATTTGAGTACATAATCTCCTATTCTCCTTTAGTCAAGCCCTGAGAGGCTTAAATTTCAGCCCTGTCGGTGTCCTGACTAGTATTTCCCCCCACCGTGTAATCCCAGTCCTTACCCTGGACACCCATCCTGGTTGTCGTTGTTCCAGTTGTACAGTTATCACCAGTGACTGTCGTGTAAGATGGTTCTTGTGGCTTGAGAAGCAATACCAACATCTTCTCTACCTCTCCCTGACTTTCTATAATATTCGCCTGGTTGTGTACTATTTCTCGCAATAAGTTGATTTCTTCTTCTGGACTCACATTCCCTCCTTAGACCCTGAGAGGCTTAAATTTGCCCCTTGATTGTGTCGGGGATACATTTATACCCCCTGATGTGCTTATCCCCTGTTTCATGGGATTAAACTTTCTAACTTAACTGTCAATTCTTCACTAGCTTCATCTATTTCATGCTTTGAAGAATAACGATAGTGCCCATACTCCTCTAATTTGCCTATCAATAAATGTATTGCCTCATGTTTGGCACTTTCCTTAACATCCTTGTAGGGTCTAGCCTCATCAGATACTTTACTGTTTAATCTTACAGTGGCTACCATACTGTCTTGATTGACAGAAATAGAGGCATAAGAACTATCTAATGGCTCGTATTTGAAATAAACTTTGTAGCCAGTTAGTCCAAATAGTTTCTGCCACTTCTTGAACTCACTCTGAAATAAAGCAAAGTCTTTGTTCATTGTAGTTTTACTTGCGGTCTTTGTAGTTGACCCCAGTATCTCAGGCTTATGAAGCCTACGACTTACCGTTTGTCCTACCCACTATGCTATTCCTTAGTGTATGTACCATTGGCCTTGGCTGCTTTGATTAACTCCCGTACCTCAATGTCTGTGATGGATGGTAACTCACAATCATCAACAATCCAATATCGAATATCTAGTGTGCCATCTGTATGCTCTTTGATTGTTCCAATTCGCTTTATATCCATAAACTCTCCTTATTTTTTGAAAGTGGAGATGACTTCCATTTTTGTGATTACTTTTCTTGGGATAACCATAGTGTCGTCAATGTCATGTTCGCTAATGCTATGAGTCACCCCAATACTTCCCCTTTTTACCTTAATCAATATTCCGCAGGAGATACAACTAGAAGGTTCAAACTCCTTAGACTTATCACTATCCCGCCAGCCATGCCAACTGGTACTATCAACCCACTCTACCTTTACTATCTTGTGTGTTTTAATGGTTCGCCTCCTTTGCATAATTGCTATTTCGGATTCTGGAGTTAGAGTTGCGTGGAAACTGGATTATGCTTGGGAACTCGCCTCAGAACACCTTTCTCATTATACTCATAAGGACATGAGCAGTATGCCAACACGCAGCCACAACCCTCACACGTTGATAAGTCTCTCACTCCACGAGCCTTCCATTTGGCATCCCAGTCATAAACTTTTACATATATTTGCTCGTACATATGTAGTCTCCTTGTTTGGCATAAATACTATTTCGGATTCTGGAGTTAGCGGGGATAGTTTCACTCTTGCTTTTCTCCTAGCTCACTTTCGCTCATCCAGCAGCCAAAGTTAGCCCCGTAGTCTTCAAAACGATATTGCGGTTCGTCAAAGGAAACCTGCTCATCATCGTGAGTCATGATTTCTACAACTGGCAAAGTTAGATAATAATCGTGGTCGCTATATATGCCACGATAAATGTTAATTCTAAATTTGTCGCCAACTTTATATTTCGCTATCATTGTTGACATAACCACTATTCCTAATTTCAGAGTTAGCGTTGCGTGAACGAGGTTCGCTATTAGTCATCATTGTTGTTTTTATTGGTATGGTATTCTTTGTTGTTGATGTTCCGTTAAGAAAAGACTAAACCCTCTCAGCTTCAGCCGTATTTGCTTGGTACGGTGGGGCAAAGATTAGACAGGATAATACATTAGCTTCAGAACACTTCGCAAAACTGCACCTTTGCGAAGTCTAGCTATCAATTAGCTTTACTTCACCCTCTATAACATCTGTCATTGCGGGTAATGACGCCCTCTGTGCTATCCGGTAACGCTCTAAGAGAAGGTCAATCTGGTCTGCTGTGAGCTGTATGGTCTCTGTAATGTCAACCTTGACCTGTTGCATGGGCTTCCCTAGTCTTCTATTAAGAAGCTCAATAGCACTCGCTAGGGCCACTGTGTCGGCTGTACTGGCTCCTGTGTCTTTTTGGCAGTAAGGACAGATAACGGGCTTCCCTTTAGCCCATTCTTTAAGGTTACCAAATATTTCCTCCAGGTTTATCTCTTGTATTGCGTCTCTTATTTGACGCTTAACTAACTTCTTTCTACCTGAGCCTGGGCCACCCATAAATATACTCCATTAACTCCTACCTTTTAATATAAGATAATGATTCATTAGATATAGAAAAACATTATTAATAGCCTTTTAATATAGGGTGGGGTGATTATAGGGGAGATAATAAGAGATTATAATTGTATTGACTGGCAAGACATTTTGTTTAAGGCCCCCAGGAGGACTCCAATACGCTACCTCTTCCTTCCACTGCTTAGGTGGATGTTCACCCTTTATGCTTGAACTATGGGGGCATTATCCCACCAGTTAACTCTTATTATATCATTTCTTTCTTTTCTTGCCCGTGGGCTTCCAGCCATGCTCTACACCCCTTAGAAGATTCGCTTGCTTCTTAGCCTTAGTCTTTGTTGTTCCCTTTGCCTTTACTCCATGAGGTGTTGATACTCTGTAACCGTCTACCTTTTTTATTTTAACTGGCATTTCCCCTCCTCAATAGGCTCTTCTAATGTTGTGTTATCCCACGAGTAATCCCAAGTTATATTTTCATTCTTAAAGTCCATAATTTTCTCCAAAGCTAAGATTTTCTTTTTTGTTCGTAACCTTACACGGTATTTAATTTGTGTATTCGTTCTTTAAGCTCTTCGCACTCTTGACTATTGTTTCCACTGAAGGTTAGGGCCTCAATAGCTTGTTTCCTACGCACAATCAGAAATGGAAGTAAGTCTCTTAATATCCCTTTTAT
>JALHSU010000116.1 GCA_022865345.1 Candidatus Zixiibacteriota bacterium | reverse complement strand
ACATTATGTTGAGCCAGTCTTTTGAAATTCTCAAAATCCCCGGTCCATAATAGGTCGTGCCCGCAGCACCTTTCATTTGCCATGATTTGCGGCTCAATTCCTGAGAGGTTAAGAATCTTCAATGTTGAGCGGGCAATATCGAGTGAATTTGCTTTTATGTCTGAAAAGAAAGTTTCGAAATATGGCAGACACCCGACGAAGTAAAGGTATTCGCTGTCATTTGAGGTTTTCAGGTCAGAACTTATCCATCCCATCCGATCTTGCTTCAAATCCGGAGCAGTCATTATCTTCATTATTGATTGTAGCGCACCACCGTGCGAGCATTTCCCTTCTTCACCCGCTTTTTTCGCTTCTCCCCTCATAAGTTTGGTGAACTCCACATAATCCACATCCGAAGGGCAGATGTCCTGGCACCTTCTGCAGGTCAAACAGCTCCATAGGCCTGCCTCCTGCAGAACTAAGTCATCTGAGCGGTTAACGGTCAGGGTTACCAATTTCCGGGGAGAATAACCGTTTCTCACATTGGCAATCGGGCAGACCGCGGTACATTTACCGCAATCCAGACAATAATAGGCTTTGGTTTTTCTTATGATCTCTTTTTTCATAATTCTGCTATTCGGTTTTTGCTATTCGCTGTTTGCTATTGCTATTCGATATCTCTTCATTTGTCATTCTGAGGGAGTCCATTTGGACGACCGAAGAATCTTAGATTCTTCGTCCGCCTCTGGCGGACTCAGAATGACAATTGATCTCCGTCGGGCTCGGAATGACAGCCATCATTCATCCGTCATCCATCACTCATCATTTCTTTTTCCATCTTCCTTCTTCCATCTTCCTTTGTTTTTCTTAACGGACTCGGTCCTACTTTCTTCACATCCTCCACAAACTCCTTGATCAGTTGAGCCCACCTTCCCCCTTCTGCGGCCGAGACCCATTCCAATCTCAACCTTTCCTTTTCTATTCCCAACATCTTGACCAGATTTTTTGTGATCTCGAACTGCTCAACTGCACGGTAATTTCCGAAAACGTAGTGGCAGTCCCCGAAATGACAGCCGGACCACATCACCCCGTCAGCGCCCAGCTCAAACGCCTTCAGGACAAAACCAGGCCTAATCCTGCCTGAACACATCACCCGGATCAACCTGACATTAGGTGGGTACTGCAGCCTGCCCACCCCGGCAGTATCTGCGCCAGCATAAGAACACCAGTTGCAGGCAAAGACCACGATTTTAGGTTCGAAATTTTTCTCGGTCATTCCTGTCGCCTTTGCACCGTCTATTTGTAGGGGCGAGGTCTCCTCGCCCAGGGCAGGGGAACCCTGCCCCTATGCGATGCTCTTTCTGTATTTACCCAGCGTCTTATCGATCGTCCCGATATGCTCTCTTTCGTGCTCTAAAAATCTTCTCAGCATCTTCCCGGCTGTCCATTTCTCGTTTTTGTACTTTGCCCATTTCCTGGGAATGTTGATCTTGTTTCTGTCTTCCGCAGAAAGCTTTTTTAGAACCCTGACTGCTACCTCTCTATTCTTTTTTAACTTGTCGAAAATCTTTTCCTGAGGATATTCTGGCACCGTATACAGCTCTTTAAAATCTTTTAGCCGGGAAAGATACCACAGATCACAGTTGGCAACATGATATAAAGTCTCTCTGATCGAGCGGACTTTTTTCTCCGGTTTCCAGTCGAGAATTTCATCTGAGAGTTTACCAACCTTCTTTAAAAGCTCTTTCCGGTTATATCCCATCCAGCGAATGCATTGGTTAATGAAGGCTTTCGCAGGAGGAAGTAAATCATAAGAAAACAATGCGGCCTTGCTCCCGCTAATTACCGGACAGGTTCCTTTTTGGGTCTCCATAATTTCGTATTCTATCTTTTTAGGAACACTTGCATTTTTCTCACCATTTTTCTTCAAGAAGGATAAATAACCTTTGATTATTTCAGGAACTCTTTCTAAAACTTTCTTCTGAGTCCTATCCCAGACAAAACAGCCTGGCAGCTCCCGGATATGCGCCATACAGCAACCTTTTCTGTCAACCTCGAGATAAATTTTGTATTTGTCCATTTTTTTTATAACACGGATGTCATTGCGAGCGACCCCGCAATAAGCGGGAGAGCGAAGCAATCCGTCCACTTTCTGTAGATTGCTTCGTTGGTCAAATGACCTCCTCGCAATGACAGAAACAGCTTTTGGGGCGGGTAACCCGACCCCTACAACTATTATTCGCTGTTCTCTGTTGGTCTCCTGACCAACAGAGCGAATGCAAGGCAAAAGTCTTCACCCGGGATCCTGTGGACAAGACCTTGATGACCTTGCCCTACGTGCTTCGTTGGTGAGGACACCAATCCTATGGATCCAAATTCGGACGAAGAGCAATTTGAACCCTTGGCTCCTTGAATCCTTTCCTTATTTAAAATCATACAAATCCGGTGGCTTTATTCCCATCAGCCGGAGATAGGTAAAAAGCTGTCCCCGGTGGTGCCAGTGTTCATCATAAGAAACCGTAAAGCAGGTCCAGGCTGGAAGCTCATCTTCCCAGAAGCACTTGACCTTTTTCTTCATCTGAATCGGAGTTAACGATTTGGCAATCCGGTTGGTGTTCTGATGAACTCTTTTAGCAAATTTGAGTAAACCATCAACACTTTTAACCTCAAAGGATGCTTTCTTGAAATCATCTTCGGAGATAGACCCTTTTTTAGCTCCATCTGTAAACACCTTCTCACTGGTGTAAATATGTTTGACCAGCTCTTTTACGGACATCACCTCCGGGCAGGGTTTGAAATTGAGCTTATCCTTTGGGATTAGCTTTATTGCCTTCTGGGTGACTTTTTGTACCTTGTCAAAATACGCTAACATCCCCAGTAAAACTTTCTTTTCCATAAAACCTCCTTTTTAAATAAATTTTGTTGTTCCTGTAGGGGCGAGGTTTCCTCGCCCTATTCGTAAAGGACGCATCAACAAGCTGATGCACTTCTATACTCTTTCCAAATCATTCAAAGAGCAAACAGCTCTCCACCATCTCCTCGATCTGTTCATCCGTGAAATGGAAAGCTGTAATAGCCGAGGTCGGGCACAGGGCCGCACAGGTCCCGCATCCCTTGCACAGGGCTTCATTTATCCTAGCAATATAGATTCCGTCCTTCTCCTCTAAAGATGGAGCGTGAAATTCACAGATCTTCACACAGGTGCCGCAAGCCCTGCAGAGTGATGGTTCCACTATCTGGCAGACTATAGGCGCCAGTTTGATTTTATCTCTGGAGGCAAGGATCGCCGCCTTACCTGCAGCACCGAGCGCCTGCCCGATCGATTCCGGAATAAGTTTCGGAGACTGGGCGCAACCGCAGATAAAAATCCCTTCAGTGTTGGTCTCCACCGGTCCGAGCTTTGAATGCCTCTCCATGAAAAATCCATCCAGACCTCTGGGAACTTTCAAAAGCTCCTGCAGGTGAGCAAAATCTTTCTCTCCGGGAACCATTCCCACTGAAAGGATTACCAGATCAGCAGGAATCTCAACTTCTGTTTTGAGCAGAGGCTGTGATAGTTTGACCATTCTTAATCTATCTTCACCCAAGACTTCTGGAGGATTATCCTCGTCATATCTCAAGAACAAGACCCCTAAACCGCGCGCTCTTCTATATGCTTCCTCAGCTCCGGGATTGAAACTCCTCAAGTCTCTGTATAAAACCGTAACTTTTAACCCTTTTTCCGCTAACGCCATTGCTTGTTTTATAGCCACCTGACAGCAGTACCTCGAACAGTATTTTCTGCCTTCTTTTTCTCTTGAACCAACGCATTGAATAAAGACAGTCTGCTCCGGCTTTTTATCTTTGATTTTAAATTCCTTCTCCTGAAGAAGTTTTTCTGCATCCAAATTTGTGATCACCTCAGGAAATTTTCCATAACCATATTTGCCCTCAGGATTATAAAGGTCAGACCCGATGGCTAAAATTATTGTGCCGGCTTTCAGTTTTGAGCTTTTCTTTTTGTCATCTTTCGTTTCAAGTGTCACCTCAAAATTTCCCACAAAACCATCCACCTTTTTCACCTCAGTGGATGTGAGAATCTTGACTTTATTCTGGGAAAGCTCGTCTAATTTCTTTTTTAACAGTTCCTTTCCGCTCATTGTGGAAAAGCTTAAATTTCCCAAGGAAGCTAATCTTCCGCCCAAGCTTTTCTCTTTTTCGATTAACGTGACCTTATAGCCCTGGGAGGATAAATCCAGAGCCGCAGAGATGCCAGAGATCCCGCCACCGATGACCAGGATTTTTGAATTCATCTCAACTTCTCTGGATTCAAGAGGCTGAAGCCTTCTCGCCTTGGTCACAGCCATCCGGATTAAATCTTTAGCTTTTGAAGTCGCCTCCTCTGGCTCGCTGGCATGCACCCAGGAGCACTGGTCCCTGATATTTGCCATCTCGAATAGATATGGGTTCAGTCCCGCTCTCTGGCAGGTCTCCTGAAAGATCGGCTCATGCGTCCTCGGAGTGCAGGCTGCCACAACCACCCGGTTAAGATTATGCTCTTTTATCTTATCCTGAAGTAATCTCTGGGTGCCATCTGAGCAGACGAATAGGTCTTTCATAACGAACACAACGTCCGGCAGAGACTTAGCATACTCCTCCACTGCGCTGACATCCACCACTCCAGCAATATTTATCCCGCAGTGACAGACAAAAACCCCGATTCTCGGTTCTCCAGAGGTATCAATCTGCTCGACTTTTAATGGCTCCCTTTTTATCTTCTGACCCTTAAGATGAGAGGAGACTTTCAAAGCCGAGGCAGACCCGAAAGCAACCGAATCAGTTATATCTTTTAAACCGCCGGAGCAGCCGCAAAGGTAGATCCCTTCTTTGGTCGACTCAAGAGGAGAGTTTACCTCTTTTGGCTTGAAAAATCCTGTCTGGTCAAGCTCAATTCCTAAAATCTCAGCTAATTCCCTTGTCCCGGCAGATGGAACTGCCGCAGAGGAAAGAATGGCTAAATCGACCTTTATTCTTTCCACCTTGCCATTATCCATATTCTCAACTGCAATCCATAAATCTTTGGTTATCGGATCTTCGATTATCTTGGAAGGTTTACCGTGATAGAAAACCACAGAGGGATCAGCTTTGGCTCTTAAGTAAAGGTCTTCATACCCTTTGCCAAATGCTCTCATGTCGTGATAGAAAATATATATCTTCTCAATTTCCGGTTCATGTACCTTTGCCAAAAGCGAGTTTTTTACTGCATTCATACAGCAGAAATAGGAACAGTAAGGAACCCCTTTATTATCATTCGACCTGGAACCCACGCACTGGATAAAACCTAAAGTTTTTGGGAGCTTTTTGTCTGAAGGTCTTCTTATATGTCCGCCAGTTGGACCTGAGGCATTGAGCAGTCTTTCGAATTCCATTCCAGTTACGACATCCTCGTGCAGGGAGTAATCAAAACAGCTTAAAATGGTCGGGTCATATTCCTCAAAACCAGTGGAGAGGATGATGGAGCCGACATTTATCTCCTCATCCTTATCCGGCAGGTCGTAATCAATGGATTTCGGCTTGCAGACCGCAGAACAGCGCTCGCACACGATAAATTTTTTATTCAAGCAGTTCTCTTTGTCGATGACATAAGCTCGTGGAGAAGCTTGTGGAAAAGGAGAATAGATTGCTTTACGTGCGCCTAATCCTAAATCAAAAGCATTCGGCACGATTATAGGACATTCCTTAGCACAGTCCCCGCACCCCACGCAGGAGTTTTCATCCACGCTCCTGGATTTTCGCCTGACTGTTACTCTGAAATTACCTTTTTCCCCTTCCACCTGTTTGACTTCAGAGTAGGTCCAGACTTTTATGTTCGGATGCCGACCGGCATCTAACATCCTGGGACCCAGGATTCATATGGCGCAGTCCATGGTGGGGAAGGTCTTGTCTAACTGAGCCATCCTCCCGCCTAAGGTGGGAGACCTCTCAACCAAATAGACCTGGAAATCCGCATTGGCTAAATCCAGTGCCGCCTGAATTCCCGCAACCCCGCCCCCGATTACCAGAGCACCTTTTTTCGACATATCCGGCTTACTGTTTGGAAGCCTCTTTTACTTCCTGCCCGAACTGAAAACCTTTGTCAAAACCCTTCAGGTTCAAATCCACCAACCTTTCAGGGACTGAGGTTGAGACTGCCTTCCTCATCGCCTCAGGTGAAACTAATCCTGTTACCGCAGTGAAAAACCCTAACATCACTATGTTGGCGACTATTTTTGCTCCCATCTCTTCGGCAAAGCGGGTTGAGGGTACCGCGTAGGTTTTGATATTTCCTCTTGCCTCTTCAGGAGTGACCAAATCGTCATCGATGATCAGAGTTCCGTTCAGGTCTAAATTCGGTGAGAATTTAGTATACGCCTCCTGGGACATCGCAACCAGAATCTGAGGCAAAGTGACATAAGGGTAAAGGATTTTATCCTCAGAGACCAAAACCTGTGAGCTGCACGCGCTTCCTCTTGCCTCCGGACCGAAACTCTGGGTCATGGTCGCATGTTTGTTATCATAGAGTGAGGCCGCCTTGCCGATTATGTATCCGCAGCGTATAACCCCCTGCCCACCATATCCGGAAATCCTTATCTCAGTCATCATCTATCGGCCCTCCATATTCTACGAATTTGTCCTTTAGTACTCCTCTTAAGCCCTGATTTACTCCCTCAATAAAGGTAGGTCTTTCCCGGTCGATGAACTTCCCCACGACTATCTTGGACTGGAAGCTGATGTCTAACTCCGATAAATCGGCACCGTGCTTGATGACCGAGTTGTCGTGATAGAACTTCATAAGGTCAAGTCCGGTTCCTAACCGGTTCCTTCTGGCATAGAGAGTTGAGCAGGGGCAGATTATCTCCACAAAGGAGAAACCTTTTTTCTGTAACGCCTCGGTTAGAGATTTTGCCAGTCTTCTGACGTCCAGAGCTGTCCAGCGGGCAACGTAGACTGCTCCGCAAGATGCGGCTAAGTAAGGAAGACTGAACGGCTGCTCGAAATTTCCGTAAGGTGAAGTCGAGGTGTTAGCTGTTACCGGCGTGGTAGCCGCGCACTGACCTCCGGTCATCGCATAGATGAAGTTGTTGACGCATACGACGGTTAGATCCATATTCCTTCTTGCCGCATGCAAAAAGTGATTCCCTCCTATTCCCATAATATCCCCGTCCCCTGAGAAAACCACCACCTTCAGTTTCGGATTGGCTAATTTTAGACCTGTGGCAAAAGGTATCGCACGTCCGTGAGTCGAGTGAAATGAATCTAATTTGACATACCCGGCAACCCTGCCTGTGCATCCTATCCCGGAAACTATGGCTGTATCCTTCAAAGGTATTTGCGATTTTTCCAGAGCCATCAGAAAAGCTGTAACCGCAGTTCCTATTCCGCAGGTGGGGCACCAGATGTGCGGCATCCGCTCCATCCTCAGAAGATGCTCCATCGGGTGTTCTTCTTCTGTTTCCTCTTTTTTCTTTTTCAGTTGGACTTCGCTCATTTTGCTGCCTCCTTGATAGCCTTGTAGATATCCTCAGGTTCGTGCACCCATCCACCACCATGCGGGACCAAAATCGTTTTGGTCTTCCCTTTGGTTGCTCTTTCCACCTCCAGGACCATCTGTCCGTAATTCATCTCCACCACCACAAACCCTTTTATCTTCTGGGCTAATTCGTAAATCTTTTTCTCCGGAAAGGGCCAGACGATGATAGGTCTTAAATATCCAACCTTAATACCTTCTTTTCTTGCCTTCTGAATTGCCGGGATAGATACCCTGGAGCTTATACCGTAGGAGAAGACCACGACATCTGCACCTTCAGTTTGTTCCTCTTCTATATCCACTAATTCATCTTTAAACAGCCTTATCTTTTCGACTAATCGCCTGACTAATTTCTCCTGGGCTTCCCAGGTCATAACCGGATAACCTCTTTCATCATGAGTCAAACCGGTAACGTGGATTTTGTAACCATCCCCGGCTTTTATCATCTGGGGAACTAAGTCCTTTTCGGGTTTGAAGGGGAGATATTTTTCAGGCGGAAGCTCGGTATATCTTCTGGGATAAAGCTCTATCTGGTCTGCTTCAGGGATGACCACCTTTTCAGTCATATGTCCCACACACTCATCCATCATCACTAAAACCGGAACCCTGAATCTCTCAGACAGGTTGAATGCTTTTATCAAAACCCAGAAAGCTTCCTGTGGAGAATTGGGCGATAAAGCTACCAGCTCATAATCGCCATGCGAGCCCCATTTTGCCTGCATCATATCTGCTTGACCTGGCAAAGTGGGAAGCCCGGTAGAAGGACCGCCTCTTTGAACGTCCACTACCACGCAGGGTGCCTCCATCATACAGGCTAAACCGATGTTCTCCATCATCAGGGAGAAGCCCGGACCTGAGGTAACAGTCATCGATTTTGAGCCGCCCCAGGTTGCACCGACTACTGCTGCCATTGAGCCAAGCTCATCTTCCATCTGAATGAAAATCCCACCCACTCCTGGAAACCTCTCTGCCATCCTCTCCACCACTTCAGTGGATGGAGTTATTGGATACCCAGCCACAAAAGTACACCCTGCAGCTAAAGCCCCTTCTGCAGCTGCATGGTCTCCATCTAAATAGTGAGCCCCGGTTAAGACCCTTTTGGGATCAGCTTTCAATTTTCTCCACCTCCTTTTGGTCTTCCTTTTTTTCTAAGACAAATAAAGCGAATTCAGGACATAAAAGCTCGCAAAGTCCACAGTGAACGCAGGCTTCCGCGTTTTTCGCAGCCGGGGGATGATAACCTTTTAAGTTGAATTCAGTGGAAAGCTCTAAAACGTCTTTGGGGCAGTATTCAACGCAGAAGCCGCAACCTTTACATCTTTCCCTGATTATGTGAATTTCACCGTGTGGAATCTGGAGCTTATCAGCATCTAAGGGCTTGCGCCAGAACCTCATCTTTCTTACCTCCAGAAAAGAATTAACTTTTCTTACACCAATATGACATAATACAAACTAATCCAAATAAGTCAAGCGTTTTGCCCAAAAAAAGGTTAATTTTTCTTCAATTTTTGGCATTAACTTGCCTTTATACCCTGTTCAAGAAAAAGTGAGTCAGAAATGAGATGTTAGACGTCAGTTAAAAGGGCAGGTACGAGTGCCTGCCCTTACAATCTAACTCTTTTCACTTGACAATCAATTTTGACTCCGATATTTTCTTCAACTGGGATTTGACAAATCGAGATTGTCAGCAAAACTTTTAACTTCAATACCTCAAGGAGGGTCTTATGCGTCAGCGTGCTTTGTTTTTGGGAGTGATGGTGTGGCTGTTAGTCTGTGTTTCAGCTTCTGCCGATGTGCCCAAGTTAATCAACTTTCAGGGGAGGCTAACTGATGCATCTGGGAAGTTTGTGCCAGATGGGAATTATTCAGTGATGTTCAGGTTTTATACAGATTCCATCGGGGGTATACCAAAGTGGACTGAGACACAAGAAGTAATAGTAAGCAAAGGGCTTTTTAATGTGATCTTAGGTTCAATTACCCCGATACCTGATAGTATCTTCAATTCTCTTTATACTTGGTTAGGGATAAAAGTGCAAATAGATCCTGAGATGACACCAAGACAGAGACTCTCAAGTTTAGGCTATTCTTACAGAACAGTTAAAGCAGATACATCTTCTTATTCGATGAACTCAGATAAATTAGATGGACTGGATGCTTCTGATTTTTTAAGTCCTGCTAATGATTATGGTCGTTCTGGTGTGGCAACTGATTTATACGAGCAGGCCATTACCTTAAGCGAGAAATATGTAAATGTTGCTGGACCAGATAGTGTTTATATTTCTTCTGGCACTGCCTTCTTAGGCAAAGCCTCAGGGAGTAGTGCCTCACCTATGTATGGTATAAAGGGATATGCAGACAACGCTTCATTCGATGCTTGTGGTGGATATTTCTCCACATCTTCTGCCGGGACAGGATTATCCCATTTTGGGGTTTATGGAGCAGGTTATTCTTCCTACAGCTCCGCTTATGGTGTCTACGGATTAGCTGATAATACTTCCACAGGCTGGGCTGTTGGTGGGTCTTTCGGCACAACTAGTAACGGAACAGGAGAGCATAGTGGGGTCAGGGCAGGAGGTTCAAGTTCCTCTTCAAGCTCCGCTTATGGTTACTATGGTCAGGCACAGAATACATCAACCGGTAACGCATATGGTGGATATTTCTGGACATTTTCTGTCGGCACAGGAACCCATTATGGGGTCTATGCCTCTGAGGCAGCTGGTGGTTCAGGTGCTGCGGTTTATGCGGCAGGAGATTTTGCTGCTTCCGGAACTAAAAATGCGGTTCTTAAAACTTCAAAAGGTCACCGACTGATGAGTGTGATAGAATCCCCTGAGGTTTGGTTTGAGGATTTTGGTGAAGGGCAACTTATAAATGGTAGAGGACACGTTGAGCTTGACCCTTTGTTTTTAGAAACAGTGACCATAAATAATCTCCACCCCATGAAGGTTTTCATTCAACTCAAAGACGATTGCAGGGGAACTTATGTGAAATCTTCCAGCACCAGCTTTGATGTTTTTGAGCTACAGGGTGGAACAAGCAATGCCTCATTTTCTTATAGAGTAATTGCCAAAAGGAAAGGATATGAAACTGAGAGGCTGAGGGAGACAGATGTGGGTAAAGATGACCCCAATTTATACCCTGAACTTTGGTCCAAGCTGGAGAAACAGTATCAAGCGGAACTGGCGCAAAGAGAAGAGCAAAGAAAGCTAACAGAAGCGGAACAGAATAGAACGGAACAGCAAAGACTGGAGATGAAAGAAGACATAAACGGTATGAAGTAAGACGTGAGACGTATGAAGTGAGATAATGTAGGGGTGGGGACTCCCCGCCCCTATTTGCTTTTCGTTGGTGTTTTCACCAACGAAGGACACGGGCGTTGGTCAGGAGACCAACATCCAGCGCAAAATGGTAGACCCACAGCTTGCCCGTAGGGTTGCCCTCAACGTGGGTCAGTGATTCTACTTTCTTTTCCTTCTCTGTCCTTTAACCTTTTTGACTGCTTTCTTTTTCTTTGCAAGAACCTTTTTGACTTTTGGTTTACTTTTCCTTTTTTCCAGTTCCTTTTTCATCAATATCGCAATTTCTGCCGGGCTTTCCGCTACCTTTATTCCGACTTTATTGAATGCTGCCACTTTCTCAGCTGCTGTTCCGCTTCCGCCGGAAATAATAGCTCCTGCGTGCCCCATCCTTTTGCCCGGAGGCGCTGTTCTTCCGGCAATGAAAGCCACAACCGGCTTGGTCACATACTTCTTTATATATGCTGCCGCCTTTTCCTCATCAGTTCCACCTATTTCGCCTATGAGAACGATTCCTTCTGTTTGCGGGTCTTTCTGAAATAATTCTAAGACGTCTATGAAGTTAGTCCCGATAATCGGATCTCCTCCAATCCCTAAACTTGTTGATTGACCCAGGCCATTTAAGGTCAGATTATATGCCACCTCATAAGTCAAGGTGCCACTGCGCGATACAACTCCAATGCTCCCTTTTTTATGAATTTGTCCCGGCATTATTCCCACCTTCGCCACTCCGGGAGTAATCACCCCTGGACTATTCGGGCCTACCAATCTGGTATCAGTATTTTTAAGATAATGATACACTTTCAGCATCTCAGTTGTAGGTATCCCTTCAGCTATGCAGATCACTAATTTAATTCCAGCATTAGCCGCCTCATAGATAGCATCCACTGCGAATTTTGAGGGAACGTAAATCACCGAGGTATTCGCTTTTGTTTTCTCAACAGCTTCTTTTACTGAATTGAAAACCGGCACACCTTCTACCTTTTCCCCTGCTTTGCCCGGAGTCACCCCGGCAACGACTTTCGTTCCGTAATCTAACATCTGCTTGGTATGAAAAGCCCCATCCCTACCAGTAATCCCCTGAACCACCAGCCTGGTATTTTTGTCCACTAATATGCTCAATTGATCCTCCCTCAACCTGGAGTGCATCCATTTGGATGCGTTCCATATTGATTTTAGTTTTTTGCGACCCTGTCCTACGGATCCGTTAATAGGAAAAGGGTCGCGCTACGTTTATTTGTAAAGACGCATCGCATGCGTCTCTATGATTATTTCATAATCGCGTAGCTGAGCCTTTAGGGCTCAGCGGAGGTCTAATCCGCCTCAGGCGGACCGCTACGCGACTTTATTTCTCAGTGAGTTCCCAGCCACTTTAGTGGCGTGGGTGCCTACCTGACTAAAGTCAGTTAGAACACGCCCCTACAAATTCATTTCTCCGTCGGCGCATCGCACCCTTCAAACATCTGCAATTGTGTAACATTGCTCAGCTCAATCGCTTTTTTAACTACCTCTTCCATAGAGGATGTTGCAGAAAGACCTACCTGTTTCAGTATCTCCCTTGCCTTATCCTCATTCGTGCCAGTCAGCCGGACGACAATCGGTACTTTCGGTTTAAACTCCTTCAGGGCGGCTACAATCCCGGTTGCCACGTCATCACATCTGGTTATCCCGCCGAAGATGTTGAACAGAATGGCTTTTACGTTCTGGTCTCTGGTGATAATCCTCATCGCAGTCATCACTTTTTCCGGATTGGAGCTTCCTCCGATATCTAAGAAATTTGCCGGCTCAGCTCCGAAATGTTTCACCAGGTCCATAGTTGCCATAGCCAGACCCGCTCCGTTGACCACACATCCGATATTCCCATCTAATTTCACAAAGGACAGGCCCATCTTCCTGGCTTCATTTTCACCCGGTTCTTCTGAATCCAAATCCCTCATAGCTTCGATCTCCGGATGCCTTTCCAGGCCGTTATCATCTATATTTATCTTGGCATCTAACGCCCAGACCTCCCCTTCTGGTGTGGTGATAAATGGATTTATTTCGGCTAAGGAGCAATCCACGTCCCAGAAAGCCCAGTATAACTTCATTATCACAGGAATAGCCTGGTTACAGGTTTTTGGATTGGCATAAAGCTTAAAGGCTAAATTGCGTGCCTGATACGGCTGCAAACCGAGTAGCGGGTCGACTTCTAACTTGAAAATCTTTTCCGGCGTATTTTTAGCGACTTCTTCGATGTCTATTCCACCAGCAGGAGAAACCATCATCACCGGCTTTTTAGTTCTCCGGTCAACGATTATCCCGATATAAGCTTCAGAGGAAATCTCCTTGCTTTCGGTGACTAAAACCTTTTTGACTTTGAGACCTTTGATATCCATCCCCAGGATATTCTTAGCTTTCTCGTAAGCCTCATCTGGATTTGCTGCGGACTTTATACCCCCAGCCTTTCCCCTTCCACCCACGTGCACCTGAGCCTTAATCATCACCGGTTTGCCGATTTTCTGTGCAATCTCCTTGGCTTGCTCCGGAGTTTCCGCCATCTCCCCCGGCGGCACCGGTATGCCATATTTCCTGAAAATCTCCTTAGCCTGATATTCGTGTATTTTCATTCTCTACTCCTTTGAACAAGGGTTAAATTTTGCGTGCAATTTGCGTGCAATCAGTAATGAGTAAGTTGAGCTTACCCAAGCACATATCTTATTGTCCTGCCTGTACCTGTTCTTTTGATAAATCCTTTAGTTTCCAGTAAACTCAAATCGTAATTTGCGGTGCGCAAAGAGACCTTGAGTTTTTCAACATATTCTGAACGGGAGATACTTTCATTCTGAATAATATATTTCAACGCCTTTACCTGACGTTCCAAAAGACCCATTGAGCTTGCCTTTTGCAGCACAGAATCATACTTAATTACCCTCTGGCTTTTCTCCTTTATAGTGCTCATCTGTGACCTCAACCCTTCTACAAAATATTCAAGCCAGAAGGTCATATCCATATTTTTTTCTCTGACCGATTGAATGGCTTCATAATAAGCCGACCTGTCTTTATCATAGTATTCTGAAAGAGTAAATAATCTCTTAAAATCATACCCGGTTTTATAAAGAATGAGAGTGGATAATAACCTGGCACTGCGACCGTTGCCGTCTAAAAAGGGATGAATATGCACAAATTGAAACTGAGCAATGCCCGCTACCATAATATCTGAGATATCCTTATCGTCATTTAACCACTCGACGAATTCCCGCATCAGAGGAGGTACCTCTAAAGGTGGAGGGGGGGTGTAGATGATCTTCTTTGTCTTGGAATTTACAACATAATTCTGGACCATACGATATTTTCCAGGCTCAGCCTGTCCACCTCTTACACCCCTGACCAGGATTTTATGGATTTCTCTAATTAGACCTTCAGTAATAGGATCTTCCTTGCCCAGATATTTGGAGACAAAACCCATTGCTTTCTTATAATTCAAAAGCTCCTTTCTGTCATCCTCCCTTACACCCTTGACTTTCTTACCGTCAAGAATCCTTTTTGCCTGCTCGAGACTCAAGGCTGTTCCCTCAATATGGGTGGAATAGTGCGACTCTAAGATAAGAGCTTCCTTCTGGATGGAAGAAAACCAATCCTCTTTAATCTTTATCGCATCTAAGAACCCCCTTACCCTTTCTATCTCTATCAGAGATTTATTTATTCCGGGGGTTATAGTGAATTTAGGTTGAAATGGCATCTAACTTTTCCTTAGGTTCTTCATTTGATGTTTTTTGACTACCGCAATCTCCTGATCCATCAAACTGTAGAGTTCATAAATTCAAAGAGCTTGAAACAAGTTATTTTTTTCACAAGATTAATTATATAACATAACTCTGACAAAATTGCAAATGAAATTTATTGCCAAAAAGATAGAGACGCAATGAATACATCTCTATCTTAATGTCATTCTGAGGGAATCTCGCCGAAGGCAGATGACCGAAGAATCTGTACACCTT
>JALHSU010000115.1 GCA_022865345.1 Candidatus Zixiibacteriota bacterium | reverse complement strand
CGTGACAGTCATCAGTATTATTGCAGCTATGTAGAGTATTGGACGATGGGATAGCAAAACCATGCATGCAACTACGCCGCCCATAATATAATTCCAACGAGAATTAATCTGCATCGATCTGATGTCTTGTATTGCCAGTATCACCAGATTGAATGAGCCGATCCAAATAAAGAATGACCAATCGATCATCGTCACGCAAGAAGATAGTCCCCGCTTATTGAGATCTCGACAAAGAACTCTTCCTTGTTGGGGATCTTGTTGTATGTGAATTTCTGAATGCGGAGAGTCACCAAATGGAATCCTGGCATCTTCTCTGCGGTCTTCTGCTGCGCTTCGATGATGAATAATCTGAACTGCTTCAAGACTTTCCCGTACAACTGCTCCGGCACTTCAAAAGAATCGAGCGAGACGTTCTCCTGTGATGTCTGCCGTTTGACGAACCAATTTGCCATTGTCGTGATCCAATCGCTTGGAACCTGCATATCGAAGTCGCATCTGAATCGTCTGTCTGCGAAAACGTGCATCTGATAATGGATATTTGTCTTTACTCTTTTTTCCATCCATCTTGATGCACGTTTATCTAATAGGCCCATACGTCACTCCTACGGCGTTACAACTCCGCCACTCGGCATTGCTGGCAACTTTGTTCCCTGCAGCGTATTCATGATCTGCGGGGCGAACAATGCGATGAGAACGACCACTGCGATCGCTATGATGATGTAGATCAGCCATTTGCTTTGCCAGAATGATTTGTGCGGCCGGATCTGCTCGACGATGTATCGTGCGAAGTCTCTTACCGATGCACTGAGCTCTTCCGTCTTCTTGCAAAGATACATGACCGCATGTTTTACGAAAGTATTGTGCTCGAAATCGCTGAACAATGATTTTGGCAGGAAAGTCTCAAGGACTTTGTTGTAGATGAATGTCGGATAATTTCCGAATGAGAACAGATAATCCGGCTTCTCGATCTCGGTTGGCATGATCAGGACTTTTCGTTTCCCTATTATTTTTCCAGTCGCATCGATCATCGTTGCTTCCGCCAATCCTGCTTTTCTTGGAGGAACGAGATATGTTACATCGTCTCTGTTGAACATCGATTCGACTTTCTTTTTATGGAACATTCCTGAGATGAATGGGAGATTTGGCGCTACGATGAATGTTTCGATATAACCGGTCGAATCCAGACACATCGTCAGGAATCCCTTTCCTTCTATCAATGATGTCAATGGATGCCGTATCATAATTACGGTGATGATCATCATCAGCATTGCCATCACTATTACAAAAATCAATGCCAGAATGATACTATATCCAGACATCAATGCGATCATAAACATTATCGATGGAACAATTCCCGATAGGAATATCATCGTAAACTTTTTTGCAGAGTATAGGTTGATGTTAATCACCACCGAAGTTCAATATTGCAAATTCACCAAGTTCTTTTGCTTTCTCATCATATGCTCTCGCTGCTTCAATTATATTATCGAAATATCCTATTGTTTTTTGAGTGCTTTCTCTATAAAAATATGCTCTCCATTTTTGTGATCGTTTGTACCAAGAAACTCCACGAAAACCTGATGTGTTTGTTTTGTAAAGAAGACCATTTTTTTTATTTTGCCAATGCTCACATGATCTTAAATTACATTTTCTATTATCCATCCCATTGTGATTAATGTGATCTATTTCTTTTCCTTCTGGAAATCCCATGATTTGTCGATGCATTTTTATAATTTTTACTTTTCCTGTTTCTCGATCGTATACTCCTCGTTCTACATAATAGGTATGCCATGAAATATGAGCGTCCCATTTATATTTATTCAGTTCTTCAAAATCTTCATCATCAACGATTGCTACTTTTCCTTGTGTCAATAGAATCTCTTTCATTTAATCACCTTTTTTAAGCCAGTCAAAAACTCCCTTTTTCTGCGGAGGAGCTGCCGGATTGTATCCTGCATTTGGATACGCATATTCATATCTGTTCTTTGACAGAGTATCGAATGCCGTACCTCCGATCGACAATGTACTGTTTGATAAATAGAGGTAGATGTCTATCAGAAACTTTAGATTATGAGAATCGTATTTTCGTATTGTCGTGAGCGTCTTCATGACGTCTTCTTTGTTTTTTATTTCTTCTTTTGTCGCCTTTGGATCTTTTTCATCTTCAAATTGTTTGATGTAATCGAGCAATGATTCATGCAGCGTGCAGAAGTCACGGATCCATGCCAGGAACTTTCCAAGAAGATACCTATCCCAATCACTATAGTTCACAAGTTTTGTATTTATAGAGACGATTAAGTAGAGCAATTCAAGGAGTTCGGTCCTATCGAGCTCTTCTTTTTTCATGAGTTCTGCAAGACGTTCGCTGTCCTTACGATCAAGCACTTTGTCGATGAACGTCTTTTCCTGGTCCTTTGTATAGATCATCGGAGCAAGATTGCGTTCAAAGCCAAAAGTGGGCTGTCCTGGAGTTTGTGGTTGTTCTGGCATCCTTCCTCTTATGTTTTCAATAATTGAGAGTAAATGTCTTTCGATTGAATCAGAAGGTCTTTCAAGACGCCTGAGACGAATGTCTTATTAATTGCGAGGACGAATCCTTCTGCCACTTCTTTTTCGATCACGGACGTCGATATTGCCTTTTCGTAGAATCCTTTGATCTCTGCAAGTGCATTCTTCAGATCCGGTATCTTTTCCTGTAATGTTGATGCTTTTATATAACAACGAGTGATCCAGACGCGCAATGTTTCAGCGACGCCCAATAAAGCATCTTCATCTTCTGATTCCAATTTCTTCTCTTTCTCTTTCTTATCTTTGTCCTTCATCCCGTACCGGTCCTGGATACGTACCAGAACGTTCAGATACGATGAATAGGCGTTCGTGACAGATTCTATGTCATTATAGAATGATAAAATGTATGAAGCAGATGCTATTGACTCTTCACTCGGCATCAGAACCTACTGCCTTGCTTCGGTTCTTTTGGTTGTCTTTGTGGAAGACTAAATATTGTTCTTGGTTGAATGAGCTGGTACTTTTTTACGAGATAATTTCGGTGTCTTGCTGCCTTCATCATGTAGAATCCATCAACTATCAATATCAATGCGAGTGATATGTCTGAGACGATGCGAAGTCCTATTGCAGCGAACATATAGAGCATGAAACCGAAGACGATATTCAATGTTCCCAAAAGAACGATGATGCTCACCATTTTTAAGACCTCGGCAGCAGCAACTCTGCGAGGCATATTCACGGAATCTTCTGTCTGCATTTGCTCGACGGAAGTTCCCTGTTGTTTTAAGAATTGCTGCACCGGGTCTGGGGGTAATTGCTGTGCAAGCGCTGGCGCTGGCACAGATGCATCTCCTCTCCTTATCATATTCATAACAGTCTCAGTTTTTTTAGTATCTGCCTCGATTTTTGTAACGACAATATTTTTTTGGACCTCTTCAAATGGTTCTGCAACTGGCTTCCCCGTTAATTCAGCCAGTTCTTTTTCTTTTTGTTTTATAAGATCTCGTTTCTTTTCAAGTTCGATCAACCGCTGCTTCATTTTCAATTCTTCAATTTCAGTATCAATGCTCATAGGAAGCTCTCCCGTTCCATTAAAAGTTGTAATGCTTCATGGATAATTAGATTTTTTGTCAAGACAATTCCTCGTTTCTCTTCGAGCCTTTTCTTCAAATCTGTTAATTGTTCTGCTGTCGTTGAATACATACTAAAATGGACTGTTTTCATTGCAATAAAGATAATATACTTCTGTCTTATATATGTTAGTATCATGGTCAATGGAGAGAATGCTTTGGAAGTAGAGCTTTTCATCGAAGTGTTCGAGCATTTTGGCCCTCAAGGACGTCCTGCAATCCGTATCTCCAAATTTTTGAGCAAAAAAGAAGATGTTCAGTATATTCTTAAACAAGCTCTTTCTGAAAAACCAATCACTGCAAAGATAACATTGAGAAACAAGATGCTTGCCGTTCCCCGGCTTGCGAGAATCGGACTTATCGATCCAACTAAATTATAAAAAGAAAAGGGCGATTATGCCCAGGAGATCTATAGTGCTCCGCCCGATGATTCGCCAGGTTTTTTGAATCCAGCCATTCCCATGACCATCCCTAAAACAATTATGATGATCACTGCAATAACTACGATCGGTAAATATCCACCTGTTTCTTCCAAAGCTGCGAATGCTGAAATTGCTCCTTCCTTGATGTAAGTTCTCATTGTCGCGTTGTCGTACTTGTAATGAAGTATCACGTCCGTTTTATTGTATGTTGCATCGACCATTCGCACGGTATGGTTTCCCGCATGAATGTTGAACTTGTTCTGTGTCAGTGATGTCGAGTTTGCATAGAAAGAGATGGTCCCGTTCGTGAATGCATCATGCACCGTGAACCATTGTTTGTATGTCACTTGCGTATCGTATGTCATACGAATCGCTGCATGGCTTGGGTTTCCCTGAGTGGCAGTCCCTACCTGATTTATATTGTGCTCATTGAGCTGATAGGTTTGACCGCCCAAAACTCCGACGAAAATAAGGCAAAGAGTTGCTACTCCAATACCTACAATCAAGGTGATGATTGCTGCGATATTCTTTTGCGTTTCCATTTACCGCCTCTTTTTCTTTGAGAATAAGGGGAGCTTAATTTTCCCGTATTGGGCTGCTATCCCTTTGAGTTTTGTTTTTTTTGGCATTCTGGCCCTCCAAAAAAAGGAGAGAGAGTTGAGGAAAAAAGAAAATCCTCAAACTGTTTAGAGAGCCGTTCCGCCCATTCCGGTGCCGACTCCACCGCCGACCATGCTGAATATCAGCCCGAGGACGATGAAGATCACTACTGCCAACACGATGATCGGCAAATACGATCCGGTTGTGCTCAGTGCCTGGAAAGCACTTATGATGCCTTCTTTCACGTACACCTTGATTTGTTCGTTTTGGATGGCGTCGATCTTTGGCTCGACGAGGTTGTAAGTCTGGCCTCCAAGGGTTCCAACGAAGATCAGAACAAGTGCGGATACACCGACACCGACGATCAACATTATGATCGCCCCAATGTTCGCTTGGATGTTTCCCTCAACTATAAGGATTTCGTTCTGTTCCATTTGATCACTGGACAAGTATCAGAGTATTGCTTAATAAGAAATAAGAAAAGAGATATGCGATATTTTATCCTTGACCAAACCGCTGACGATCACCGTATTGTTCTTTCCCTTTCTTCTTGCCAATCATTGTGAAGAACATGAATATTTCTGCGACGAACAAGATGAATGTGATCGCGTAGATCGCTACATGCAACCATAAATAGACAACGAGCTCAGTATTCGTATCAGCATTGAAAATCGTCATCAGAAGAATGAACCCGAATGAAATCGATGCGCCGACAATTCCAACGACTGCCCATTCCGGATCGTAGAAGTCACCGAACTTCATGACATTCGCAAGCTTTGCAAGCAATATTCCAAAACAGATAAGCGTCAGAATTATCCAAAATGCTTCTATCATTTATTCTATATCTCCTTCCTCATATAATGATTTTGCGTTTATCTTCGTATGACCAGTAACTTGTCAGCAATAGAACGCACATGAATACCATGGTAATAAACCACGCTATCAATGGTTGCTCCCAATTGATGACTGTTACATGGTCTGCAAGATAAAACATGACAAATTCACCAAAGAACAACGTTGCCCAAATCATGACGCCTATCTTCACGCTCTTCGCGCAGATGATAAGTCCGAAGAAGAATGTTCCTATCATCACGAGCTGCGCAGTGCTTACTCCAAGATTTCCTGAAATCAATTGATCCCATGCCATTTTAAACCACCGTTCCCGATCTTATCCCGCCAAGGAATCCGATCAGCAATAACATGTACACCATGGTACAGACTGCAAAGACGGCAATCGATATTACCGAACCAATGTATGGGTCGATCGGAATGAAGACGAATATTCCTCCAATAAGAATGGATGCCATCTCAGGCAACGCCAGCACGCTATTGATGAGCATATCCACGATGAACGATCCTGTCTGGAATGCCACGCCGAGTCCAGCGAGCACCGGGTTCTGATTCTTCAAGTTTGTGAATGTATCATTCATCTTGTTCTTTTGAATCGTTGCATCGTCCTGCGTCCATTTGGCTGCCATTGGATTGATGAATACTTTTGCATCTGCTGGAAGAAAATGGACCGTGCACGTTATCAGCAATCCGAAGAGGATCTGCAGCATGATTAGGAATTTGAAGAACTCACCGGTTTTGCTTGCCATTATTGCACGCTCCTATCGGTCGTATATTCGTACCTGAAAACGATGATCATGAATGCAATGAAGAAGATGAGCATAAACTGCAGCATATGGATGTACCATATCTGTGTCGCCATTGCCGTCAATGCAAGCGATATTCCGCACGTCACTGGCCCGAAGAAACTGACCGTTGCTCCTACGCTGAACAATGTCAATCCAAATAACAATAATGCAATGCATACGATCATGACCATTTCCGGAGGAATTGCTTCACCTGGTGTTGATGGTCCTATCATTCCACTTATTATGAACGTTGTAGATATTGGCGATTGTCCTCCAGGTATTGCTTCCACGGTTATCGATTCATTTATATTCACAGAGGGTGTTGTTGTCCAATCAAAGTAGACGTAGAACTCATTCGGATTGTTCGTTTCATTGTACCAGAGGAAAATATGGGTGGCATTGTATATTTTTATCTGCGTCTCCGAAACCAATCTATCCACATTATGGAAATAGATCAATAGAGAATGATTCGACAACTTTTGCACTCCGAGAGTTCCTTGTATCACCGGCATCTGTGCAGTACTCTTTTCAAGAAGATCGAGATCTATGGTAGATGCTTTTCCCCCATCGATCGTCGTTAGGATGATTGGAACTCCATTTTTGTATATCTTGAAATAGTATAGTCCCGGGATCGTATAAACTGCTTGTCCGTATGATGTCGTTGTTCCTGTTATAAACTTCGTGTAATCGAGCAGATTCCATGCCTGTGCGTTCATCGACCATACTCCAAATGGTTTCTCTTGCGTCGATGTTATGTCTTGTTCGTAGAATGGTCCCTGCGGGAATGTCTTTCCTGTTGCTGGCCACGTCACTGCTCCGCTGGTTCCCCACGAATAATAATCGTTTGTACCATCTCTATCTGTCGAAGGTCTTCCCAATGATGGGATCGTTATCTTTATAGTTGCATTTGGCGTCCATGTTGGATCATAATCGTTTATCAGTGTCGGATCGAGATAACATGTTAATAATGTTCCAACTGGATCGCTTTCCGATGCCCAGAATCTGATATTGAATCTCAATGAATATGGATGCAGGGTATTTGTTGGTGGGAACGTCGCAGATGTTTCTGGATATACTACAGTGAAATTCATGCTTCCCGTTGGTCCATATCTCAATGCTCCTCCACCGCGTCCAGGCCAAGCCCATGGATATTCCCAGCCATTGTTTCCTTGAACCAAAAAGTCCCAGTACCAATCATAGCCAGTTATGTTGTGATTCGGGGGAGTCGTCCCAAACAATTCCGGAAGACTTACGTTTAGTATCGACCATGGATTCTGATAATGGAATCTTCCAAACAATAACAATTTACCTGTTTCCGCTTCGATGAGTTGCATCCTGTATATGTTTATGGTAAACGAGATGTTCTTCCATGCGACATTTCCGTAATGATCAGTCAATTTTGTCCGTATTATATTTAATCCATTTGAAAGATTAATGAGATGTGACCATGTTGCAGTTGGGTTGTGCGTCATGAAATTCAGATGGTCTCCTGCACTCGTTGTGATATTCACCATGATGTCGTAATAGATCGGATTCGTGTCGCTGATATTGAAAAGTCCAAATGTCGCCGTCTGATTTGCTGTGAGGAAAATCCCATAACATAATGTGCTTTGGTTCATTTTTGCATCGTAGATCATCGGCTTGTCTGAATCTGTCGTGACGAACCATAGCTTTCTCTTCACCGTCGTATTGATGTCGCTGACGTTCACCCACCAAGTGTAGTTGTGAGAGCTCTGCAATGAAACCGTCCTTGCTATCGTCCCATTATATCTCGTCCCGGAGAATGTCGTATGATTGATTTCCAGAGTCCACGATAACGAATCTCCCAGAGCATCGCTGATATATGCAGACAGATTCGCGGTGATTATCCATTGCTGCGAATGATTCGCCGGGGCCATACTCGAAATAATTGGTATGACATTCGCTCGTGTCGTGAAATAGACGAGCGATTCATTTGTCCAATATCTTTTTCGATAGATGTCAGAATATGCAGTCACCGTCCAATGATACATTGTGCTATAATGCAATCTCTGCGATATTGCAGCTGTGCACGTTCTGTTTGTCCCTGTAGAATTTGCATTGATATTCAAAACCGTGCAGTGGATCCAAACTGTTGATTGATTCCCGTAACTCGATGCTGCATTGATGTTCAAACTCGAAAGCCAGACATTGATTCCCGAAGATCCGTTCGTAGGCTGTTCAGTATTCAATGACACTCCTGCGGCCCTTGTCGTAAACAAATATTTGTAATGGATCGATGAGTTTGCATCGCTGATGTTGACCCACCAATTGTAACTCGTCGAAGCTTTCAAATTTCCAAGCGGGCATGATACCGTTGCATTGTAACTCGTTCCCGATGCAGATGCGCCATTGCTGCAATGGATCGACCACGTCAATGAATCACCAAGGAGATCGTTGATGTCTGCATGAAGTATTTGATTCGTAAATAGATTTACGTTCGATGTTCCATTGGCAAAATACGGATTCGATATTGTTGGAACAACATTCGCTCTTGTCGTGAAATAGTATGATTCGTTGTCCCAGAGTTTTTTACTCGTTCCATTCACCGTTGCTTTTGCCGTCCAGATGTACGTCGTCGAATAATTCAATCGTGGAAACGATACGGACACTGTCCTATTTTGTCCCCATGATGTCGCATTGATCCCGAGCGTCGGACACAATATTCTCACTCTTATTGGTGGCGTTGGAGGAACCCCCGTTTTGTTTACCAGCAAACTCAATGATGAAGACCATATCTTATTGTCTATCGATTGATTCGCTGGCTGGACGTTGCTGATTACAACTGATGAAGCCAATCCAGTTACGAACCACATCTTGTATCTTGCCGTCGAATTTGCATCGCTTACATTCATCCACCACGTATAGTTCGTTGATGGCAATACTGTCGTCGATTTTTGCCATGTCGAATTATAACTTCCATTGCTGCTCCATCGAGCACCATTACTCAGGTTCATCACCCAGTTCATCGCATCACCCAATTTATCAATTATCGTAAATTTGAGAGTCATTGTTCCAGGAAGATTTCCTTTCGACTTGTTCACCGGGATTAGATTTGCTATTGTTGGAACGATATTCGTTCTTGTTGTGAATTTATACGATGTATTTGAATAAAACTTTGTTCCCACTTTGTTTGCTGTCGAAGCATTCACCAGCCATGTATATGTCGTCGCATAGTGAAGTCTCGGGATCGTCGCAGTACAGGTCCGGTTGCTTCCAGTCGAGTTCGAGTTGACGTTCAATCCTGCAGTTGCACAATGGATCCAGACTGTCGATTGGTTTCCCGTCATCGAGTTTACGTTCACTTTCAAAGTGCTTTGCCAGACAGGAATGTTTGTTGCGCTATCCGAAGGAAGAGGAGTACTCAATGTCACTCCGCCTGGTGCAGAAACTGCTTCCTCGGCTCCGAGATAAAGGAATCCAGAATATGCGTATTGATTTCTATAGGTCATTTTGATATATGCATCTGATAGCATTCTCCAAGACAATCTGAACTCATCCATGTATCCATTGTATCCACTACCGATCATTGCATTATTCCAATGGACGTCGTTTGTCGATGCCCAATCGTCGAATGGCCCTGCTGCTGCAACAACATCTTTCTGCGCTCCATTGTCCCATATCGACAGATTCGTATTGTAACAATATCTTCCCGCGATCATGTGATAGACGTTTGCCTGGTTCCATGGATTTATGAATACCTGTTGCCCAACGGCTCCTTTTGAAGTATACAATGCCATCTTGCTGCTTTGTATGTATACATCAAAATTAGACTTGTCAAAAATTCCCATTACTCCTTGCGTCGTTGTCGGAGCTTTATCATATATATTGAAAAATAGCGTAATGTCATTGTTTCCTTGGTATTTTGTATAGTGTCCCGTCGTCGTTGCAAGAGTGAAACGCAATCCTGTTCCACCATCAGTTCCCCAGCCGACAATTCCTGGTGCTCGATATGGGTTACTTGATAAATTTCCCACTTCTGCCTTTCCCGATTCCGGGTTGATACAACTTGAATTTATTGGAACCGGAGTCACAAGTCCTTGTCCACCCATGTGGAAGACGACGCTGTATTCCTGCCAGCACGTCGCCCTGTTCTCCCCTTTTGCTGCTCCACTATTGTTATAATACATGTAGAATGTGAAGTTTGATCCTGTCGGAATCGTATCGCTGATGTTCACCCAGATGTCCGTTTCGGGAGAATTGTTAACTCCAGCGAATTGGTCGATGTCATATGCATACGTCTTCGTCCCTTCATAATCCGTGAATCTGATGCTCTTCCCTCCATCGCATTTCGCTGCGGTCGCATTGTTTAGTTTCACGAGTGCCACGAAGTTCGTCACCGATCCATTGATCTGCGATGAATTAATCGTGACAAGTATCCGCTTATTCCAACTATAATTCCACCACGCGCCACCAGTTGCCGAGACAGAATATGGTGCAAATGGAATCATCGGAAACATCGATACGATCAATAAGATTATCAAAAACAATGGCACAATTCTCTTTTTTATGTTCATACTAACCCCGTCTCCACTTGCCGCCTGGCAAGAAGTATGATCAATGTTACCACCACGATCATCACGATGAAGATCCCGTATTGCGCTGCATATCCGATTATCGTCTGCGAATCGATGAAGCTTGTCGTGCTTGTTGTAAATATTCCTGTCACTGAGTTTCTTACGGCAGTGTCTTTGATTCCATTCGCCGCCGCCAATCCATTCGCTCTTATTCCTTCTCCATTCAACCACAATGCCGTATTGAATGTCAAAACCATTGGGAATAAAACGATAAACACGAATGCTACGATGATGAATGTCACGATAAATAAAATTGGGTATCCTCCTTTCATTTCCATTTTAAATCAACCCCTGGCCTAATTGTTCAGCTCTTCTTGCAAGTAATATAACAACGAACGTAATGACAATGATCACAAAGATCCATCCGTATTGCGCGAACTTCACAAGCACTGGTTCCCCGGTTATGAATGCTGCTTTGTCAGTCGTGAAGATATTCGTCATCGCTACTTTCACTGATTGATTTGTTATTTTATTTGCGAATCCCTGTCCTTGATCAAGGATGGTTGTTCCCATCCCGAAGAATGCGTGATTTGCTGCAAGCATGAATGGAATCCCCACTACGAAAATAAAGATCGTGATAATGAATACGAGAATGTAAACTACCGCATAACTGAGAGTTCCTTTTTCTTTCATCATAATACTGATCTTCTCCATTGTGGAGCTAATTGTTCTCCGAAGATATTTGCATAAGCCCGTTTCAATTCATTGTAATAACCTAAGCGTTCTATTTGCAATGGCCGTCCACCTCCACCTCCACCAGTCGGTGGAGCCGGGAAACCCGGTAATGGTATTCTTGGCACATTTATGTTTGTAATTGTTGTTGACGGAGGTGTTATTGTTGTTGTTTCATTTATGACATTCTGAATTATTGTTGGAGCCAAATAAGATTTCAGCAATACCGCTGTTGTTACTCCCAGATCTGCTGCTATCACTCCTATCATGACAAGTTGTCGTTTTGTCAATTGTTTTTCTTTTGCCATTGCCACTTTTGTTGCTGGTGCTTCGATCACTTTTGGTTTTGGTGCTATTGCTATTCTTTCTACCACTTTTATCTCTTGTTTTTCCATTATTTGAAGAAGTCTATTTCTTTCAAATGTAGATAATTCTGAAAAACTTCTGCCCATTATTCGTTGACTTTTCATCTCTGCCTGAAGTGGTCCACCAAGTTTTGTTTGAATCGAAAAATCCAATGAAGTTAATCCGGCTCTTGTTATTGGACGTTCTACTGCAAGTTCCGTCCCTGTTCGTATATCAAATGTTTTTCCAAATATCCTCGTCGGTTTTTCTGTAAAGAATCCGGTAACTCCTGCTCGTTCTCCAACTCTTGCAGCTTTCGTGAGTTCTTGATGAACACCTCCTGCTCCAAAAATCAATGCTACCGTCAATGCTACATCCATTACAGTTCCAACAGTTCTTTGAGTTTCTGCAGCTCGTAAAACAGCTGGTATATTTGCTGTTCCCCCTTTCCCTGGTTCTGCGACTCCTTTCTGTGCCAGATATTGTTGCAGATATGATTGTTCTGCTCCTCCATAGAGAAGTTGTTCTGCTCCAGGAATAACTGTTGATAACATTCCCAATGGACCCGCTTTTGCCAATGCCTGCTGTCGCGCATATTCAATATCAATTTGCATCGCTTTCATCCCACCGGGGTATCCTGCTGCAGCTGCTTTTACTTCTGGTTGTTGTTCTGATATTGGCTTTCCCAATATAGCTCCTTGAACCATCGTTCCAAGTTGAGCGATTCCTCCTCCAATTTGGCTGATACCAGCCTGAAACGTTCCTCCTACTGTACTTATGAGTTGGCCTCCGCCACGAAGAATGGCCTGACCACCACCGGCTGCTGCTTGGACGATGTCGAATCCTGGCATTAATGTCTCCATCTTCTCTTCTGAGCGGTCGCATGGGCTACTTGGGTTCCTTTCTTTTTCCCGTACTGTTTTATCATGTTCCGCTTCATTTTACGAAATTTTTTTGTTTCTGGCATATTATTTTCTCCCTTTCTTGAACATAGCAGCAAGAGGATGTTCTTGATTGCTATTTGGATCCCATCCTTTCTGCTGCTTTTTCTGTGATCCTGATTGTCGTAAGATTCCAGACGGTATTGTTGGTTTCTCTTTTTTCTGTTGCTTCATCATTTTCGCAAACGGATGTTCGTCTTTCATCGGATCCCATCCTTCGTTTTTCTCTTGCTTGAATAATCCGGCCATTAATGGCTTTTCTTTCTTCTGTTGCTTCATCAATATCGCCATCGGATGATCTTCCGTCATTGGATCCCATCCCATCTTTTCGTGCTTCTCAGCTTTTTTATGGGCTTTCCAATACGGCATGTGTTTTCCTATCATCAAATCAATTTCAAATTGTTCATGGAGTCCAAGGATCTGTTCTCTGCGCACAGGATTATTATAGACGTCTCTTCTTATCCATATTTCATTCTTTGGTATCTTATGACGCATATTGATTGGAAGTTCAAATGCAGGCATCAATCCATGAAGTGCAATAAAATCTCCCATAATTGAAACAGGCTTTACTTTGACAGTCATTTCCTCTGCCTTTTCGATTCTTAAAAACTTTCCAATTGGGTGTTCCATTTTCTTTTGCTTTTGTGCGAACATCGCAAGAGGTTTAAATTCTGTTGCAGGATTTCCATTCATTCCATTGAGCATTCCTATTTTTTGAAGTATTCCATTGTGCAGATCTTGATGTCCATGTGATTCTGAAATCTCCAAGAGTTTTTGCATTCCCGTCTTCTCTTTCATCTGTCCATTATGTACTTTCGATACTATCTGTTCAACTTGTTCCAATAAAGGCAATGTATTTGGTGCTCGTCTTCGTGCAATCTTTTTCATTATTGCGGAACGTGCAATGTATTCCTGATGATTAAAAAATGTGCTATTCATACCTGATTGATATGAATCCATAACAAAGGCCAGATCTTCATCCTGGTTGAAAAAGTTTCTTGGCATCCATTAGAGATATGCGATATTATATTTTTATGGAGTACTATATCACTTATCTCATCAGGAATAAATTAGTCTCAGTTAAAATTCTTGAGACAAGTGAGACAATGACACTAAATCATAATTGGTCCCTTTTTATCAGAGCTTTCCTGGAATTGCTGCAGGATATAAAAGAGTTGGAAGTTTGCGATCCTTGTCTTCTTGATAAAGTCATCAGTCACAGTAAGCGTCTTTTCGTAGTCTTCTGTTGCTTTCTTGATGTCTTCATCTTTCAATCTGCCAATAGCTATTGCGATACGTGCGGCTTGATCTGCTGCGAGCTGGAGACTGATGAGTCCTTCGGTTCCACGGCCTTGCATTAGACTGTAATGAGGTGCTCGAATCGCCTGTAAGAAAACGAGATTCAAGAAATATTTACCATCCATTAAATGCTCATCATCGATAGTTGTTTCTGGTGCAAAAGTATCTCCAAATTCCACTGGTTCTTTTTCAGTTTCCATTTTTTCTCTCCGTATCAAATTTTCTATGACATTGTCTACAAGTCCACATAAAATCTTCAATGTCTCGTTTGTATTCTCCAGATAAGTTTGCGAGTTCTAATGGTTTAACTTTACCACACAATGCACAATTTGTTTGACATGGTTTATGAGCTTGAATCCAGTGATGTAATCCCCTATAACTTACTTCATTTCCTTTCCAAAGAGGATGTTTGTTCCCTAATCTTGATTCACTAATTTTTCTTTTAGCGTCTTCAGGCAATTTCCAATGCTTTCCTTTATTCCATGGTGGATGATGTTTTCCAAACATATGATTTTTTTCACCAAGTTGCGCATCACCAATTTTTCTTTTTGTCTCTTCTGAATGATGTCTACCAAGTTGTGCTATGCTCATATTTTTTCTTGCTTCTTCCGATGGATGTCTTCCCAATGCCTTTTCTTTCATTTTTTGTTTTGCTTCTTCTGTATGATGATATGTCATATACTTGGTTAACGGAAAATACTATATAAGTTCTTCCTTCTTCTGTTCGATCTCCGCGTCCTTTCTCACCAAGTCAGATTGCTCAAGTTTCAAATGAAGTGCCCTTTGGAAGTCTCGTATTTCTACCGGGGAAAGATCGAACATCTTTTTGAAATCCTGTTTCATAACGATATTGCCTTTCGTTCCTCGTCTGCGTGTTTCAATCAGATCAAGAAGTTCAGGGTGTTCCATGAAGTAATTCACTACGCTGTCTACCTTCGAGCTCTTGTATCCCATTTCCTTTTCAATCTGAAATAATAAATTCTCCAATTTTCTTTTGAGTATTTCTGATTTTCTTTCCAGATTAATGCGCTCGTATTCCTTATAGACTTCTTTTGGAGGAAGAGTTACGGTGATCATCGTAGGAGTGAACTTCGTCATCTTTTTTCCTGGTGTGAACTGTCCAGTTGTTGCATCATTGACAGAACCGGTGTAGAAATATCCACGGACATTCCTACGTCTTATCTTTGGGTTCTCTATATCACGTTCATCCTTCCAAAGCCTTGAGATAAAGACATTGACATGCGGTTGATTCAAAGGCCGTAAACAACTTAGATAATATTGGATCGTCCGTCTGGTCGCAGGATCTATGTCTTTGATGAACTGGACGATGACGACGAAGACAAGCGGTTTCACTGTTCTATGCAGGGCATTGACATCGGCTATTGCCTGGTTTACAAAACTATACCAAAGGTGGCTTGAGACGAGTTCCCTTGCTTCATCGAGTATCATGCATCGGCAGTCCTTTAGTCTTGGTTCGTGCAGCATCGCATTCATCTTCTTTGAGTACTCCAATGGCGTATAGATGATGCAATCTTCAAGATGGGTAAGTGTATCAACACCGAAGTAGTTGTTCACTATCTCAAGGATCTTGAGACCCGTGTATGACTTGCCTTCCCCACTCTCCCCTGTACATAGGATGACTGTCGGTTTCTTCTTCAGTATCCTATTGACAAAGAGCTGCTTACATATCTCAGTTCCCATCATACGTTGGTCTTCATTGTATGGGACAATGAAATCAATTAGCTTCATAAATCTCTCTCTTCCTTATTATATGCTATTATAGAGGGTCTTAAAACATTTTGCTTATAGATAGAGTTTTGAAAACATACCTCTTTTCCGAAAGTTAAAATAATCGTAATGCCATTACTATTTTCGTGATGGAGGGTATGAAGTTATGAGAATTTTTAATCAATGGAGAGAACAATGCCAACGATAAAGAATCAACTATACCGTGACTTCAAAGAAGGGAAAGTCATCACTATCTTTACCAGGGACCTTCTCGATCAGACGCTCCATAACATCACGACAATGTATCGCGATGGGAAGTTCCAGAAAGACCATAGCAAAGCAGCCCGGGCATTCATGATCGTTCTATGGGCCAGCGGAGGACGTCCTGCAGAGATCCTGAATCTCACTGCGGAAGACATCAAGCGCAATACGAACAACGACATCGTCGTTTCTTTCAAGACATTGAAGAGCGGCAATCCCCGGTCTCTTACATTGAGTCTTCAGGACAAGTTCGTCAAAGAGTTCTGGGAGTATGCTGCATCGTTCACCGTTCCTCAGATGTACTTGTTCCATCCTTTCCGTAGCAACCGCACCAGGTCAGATGTCAAGGTATACAAGAAACGGAAGAATCCGATCACCGATGAGATCGAATCATATCTTTTCAAAAGTTACGAAGGGAAGATCTATGAGATCGTCAGCGACAAGGTCTTCTATTATTTCAAACGCTGGATCGCGGACATCTTTGATTCACCTGATGGCCACGACATCTTTCCTTATTATCTCAGGCATTCCAGGCTGACGGTAATCGCTGACGATGAAGGGAATACTGT
The DNA here is from genome assembly GCA_022865345.1 of Candidatus Zixiibacteriota bacterium. NCBI lineage: Bacteria > Pseudomonadati > Candidatus Zixiibacteriota > Candidatus Zixiibacteriota bacterium. The sequence goes on along the minus strand of JALHSU010000115.1, from coordinate 3,889 downwards.
AGAGGATGTCCGGCAATTCAAAGGTGCCAAGAGCTACCGTTCCTGTCTTCCTTATATGCATGCAACACCACGGCAGGCAAAGAAGCTTGGGAAAGGTGCATTGAAATGAGGAGTATACAAGATGGCTTTCCGACAGCCCATTAACGGAATCAATAAAGGGAAATTGTGTCCTTGCGGTCATACGGCCAGGGTCAACGGACTTTGCCTCAATTGTTACCAGCTCGACATCTATCACAAAAAGAAGGAGTCTTTATTGACGAAATCCAGAGATTGAAGCAGCTCTTCCTGCTTATCCCTGAGATCCTCTGGTGGGCATGGATAGAATGGGCACGTCCGAAAGCTGGCTTTTCCCAGCAGTTTGGTATTGGCAATGAAGGGTCCGGTCTTGGTACAATTCTTTCCTATGATTCTCCAATTTATCTATGGCACATTCCTTGGCCGTGGCCGACGGTGTCGTGGGAGTTCCCATGGATCTGCTGCATTGCATTATTGATTCTGGTGCTTGCGGTTGATTTTGAAAAGTTCTGTAATGAGTTCGATGATAAAAATAAATGAGAGAAGCAGGATAGCAGGAGAAAAATGCAAAATGAAAAGAAAGACATGTTGCAAAATTCAAGCCTGCTTCTCTCGATTCTATATCAGTTAACTCTATAATAGGTTTTTTGGTGGGATTCCGTTCTTCGCGTCTTCCCACATCTTCAATGCGTTTTGTTTTATTTGAGCTCTATATTTACGAAACCATTCCCAGGCTTCGTGTGCTGCTATGACACCTATCCCCGTGCTGAAACCTTGTAACGCGATTGCAATATAATCAGTCATGCTTTTCCCTTCCTGTATCAATCGCTTTGAAGAAGCATACCACCCCCATTGCAACGATTGAAGATATTGGAGAAGCTTCCCACATAATCGGTACATTTCCAATGATGCAAAAGATTGCATAGAATATCGGTGCTATTGCGGCTGCTGTAATCAAGCTAATGATGAATCCTTTTTTGTTTTTCATTTCACACCCCATACGATATTCGGAACGGTTCCATCCCCCCCGTCATAAGTCTCAATCGAATACGGAATCACCAGATCTATGTGCATCAGCTCGTTACGGCGCCCGCAGACGCAGCTAAGGCTCAAGCCGGTCATAATGGCTATTCCTTTGTCCGTGAGGCCGTCTGGCTGCGATCTGAGGCAATCCAGGACCATCTGCTGCCGTTCCCCGAGCTTCATCCGATGATAGACATCGGCTTTTACGATCTTCCCCAAATTCTTGAAATCATCCAAACTCTTATTCCCCTCTTCAATAGTTTGCATTCCGTCCGATCTCTTTTTTCTCGAATTGGTCCATTTCCTCTTTGAATTGTTTCTTCGTCAGATTTCCCCGGATGATCTTATTGATTTTCCAGCCGATCATCAAATTGAAAATAGTCATTGTAATTAATAATACACTAATTATTATTACTGCCATAAAAAAAGTTCCAGGATAGAAATGCGTCATAATCGGAAGTATTCCCAGATCTATTACTCCTAAAATTATCAATGCAATCCAACGATTTTTATTGAGTTTATCTATTCTTTCGTTTTTCCTTTTCCATTCTTCTATTGTTTTTTTATCTTCTTCTGTTATCATTCTCTCACCTCATTCATATCCTTCAATAATCTCGTCTTTCGGTGTTTTTGGTGTCATCAGCATCGATAGAAGTTGCGTGTGCGTCGTTACGAAATTCAATAAATCCTGTATTCGTTTTGATTGTTCTTCCATGATGCCGAACATTTTATTCTGATTTTTTGTTAATTCTTCAATCAACCGCATCATTCCATCTTGTTGGTTGTTCAATCTATTGATTGCTTCTTGGACGGTTATTGTTTCTGTCATTTTTTTCACCTGCCTTGCAAGATACAAGATGTGCTGCAATAGCACGCTTGCTCTTGAACCATCGATTACATTTTTGATTTGGACATCTTTTCATTTTTTGCCTCTTACGTGATTATCAACTTCAACAATTATTTCTTCAAGCCTAAATCCTACATCATCTGCATCCCACGCTGATGCTTTTATGTCCCATCCATCTTCTTTGTCCCCTACAATATATATTGTTATTAGATAATATTCTCCCTCCTTTATCACTCTGCTATGTATTAATTTTCCCATGTGGTTCCCTTTTCTGTTTTATCTTGTAATGCAGTTTCATTATTTATAGATTTCTATAAAATGAGATGTAGAAGTGGTGCTTAAAAAATAACAGGATGGGAACCCTAATCTCCAGCACCACTCCTAACGGCTGTAATATGTATCTTTTTCATCAATATAAACCTATTGAACGTCGATGTATTCGTCAGGCTTTTTTATTATCGTTTCCATGCCATTCATTCGATTCTCAAGTCTCATGATGTCTACTTTGTCTGCCTTTATTCCTTCAAGCCTTATAATGTCCGCCTCATTTGTCTTCATTCTCAGTGGGATGTTTTGATCAGACCATTCCAATATCTGCAATGCATTCAATTTCTCTGGATCCTGTGATTCCAACTCCCCGAACTTGAATCCAGGTTTGCTGGCATCTATCCAGACGGCTCCTATCCGTATCATCCCTTCTTTTTCCAATACACGCATCAATACAGGATTCGTGATAGGACGGGCGTATTCTTCGTCTACGGTCTTCTTCGGTATGCTCAATCGGCATTGCATCACTTTTTGAAGCCATCCACGGGCTTGTTGCATATCTGCATCAACCATCTTCAATCGTTCCTTCGTCTTAATCTCACGGATGTATTTTGGCAATAGAAATACCGTCACTGAATTTGGTGTCGTGAATTGGATAGTTATCGTGGGAAAATATAGATAATGATTCTTGACTCCGTGTTTCAGGTTCGTTGTTTTGTCCCATGTAATTTTCCTATTTATTTTTGATAAAACATTCATTTTCCAGCGGGTATTGTGGAGTCTGGTAACAGACCCCTCTGTGAGAAGTTGTCCTGTTTCTTCTGTTGAGTCAAAATGAACAAGTTGTCCTTTTTCTCCTGTTGAGGTCAAAGGTGCCAAAGGCGTCGCACGATAGAGCTTTGGGTAAGTGTTTTTTATTGGAATTAACCATCCATTCTTGACTAATTTCTTTACTATTTCGCTCAAAAATCCTTTCTCAAATCCCTTCCGTTTTACAAGCCAACTCTGCGCTTTTCCTTGTGCCAGAAAATAAAGTGCAATATATTGCCGAGACCATTTCTTACTACGTGGGGAGAAGTTGTCCAACAAGTTGTCCTTCCCTCCTGGAAAAATGTCAAGTTGTCCTTTCTTCATCCGTTCTCATCTCCATATGACGTTCCCACCTCAATGGGCAACAAAGAAGATGTTTTTTTATTAAAAACCTTTCGATATTTTCAACAACAGAGAGTCAACAGAAGAACTTATCATATCCAATATTGGAGATCCACCATATCGTAAAAATGCCAAATGCTGCAATTCCCAACAAGATCGCATCGCGGATCAAATCCCACGATATTTTCCTTTTCATATTCCCACGAACACGATATAGTATACTGCAGCAATGGTCCAAAAGGTTGCTGCCAGTATCGGTATCCCTGCTGTCTTCTCTTTGATGTGATACAGCATCCTGAATGCCGTGTGGACAAGCAGATATGATGGCAGAAGAATCCAATAGAGATACAGGAACGTTGGCCCGAGTATCCCAAGTCCAAGTATCTGCCATGACATTACTTGAATGTCCCCTTTTGCGAAGAACGATTTACAGGCAATCGGGAACGTGACAGTCATCAGTATTATTGCAGCTATGTAGAGTATTGGACGATGGGATAGCAAAACCATGCATGCAACTACGCCGCCCATAATATAATTCCAACGAGAATTAATCTGCATCGATCTGATGTCTTGTATTGCCAGTAT
>JALHSU010000114.1 GCA_022865345.1 Candidatus Zixiibacteriota bacterium | reverse complement strand
CTAATATATTTTTCAATCTTGTTTTAAATGTTGAGGATTTGATTTATGAAAATATCCGGATTTGGCCAGCAGTATAAAAACATAAAAAGATACCGGCAGATAATTGCGGTTCTTTTCAAATACGGTTTTCAGGATGTGCTGGAGCGGCTGAGAATCTCTACTTATTTGCGGCTGGGAAGAAAGATCATCTTCAGAAAAAAAGCGGAAGTGGAGAAGCTCACTTATGCTCAGAGAATAAGGCTGGCAATGGAGGAGCTGGGTCCAACTTTTGTAAAATTGGGACAGATTCTGTCTATGCGTCCTTTTTTGATTCCTCTGGAATTAGTCGAAGAGCTTGCCAAATTGCAGGATGAGGTGGCCCCTTTTACATTTGAAGTGGTCAAGAAGATTGTCGAAAGAGAGCTCAAAGCTCCTCTGGAGACGAATTTCTACTACTTTGACCCGAATCCGATTGCCTCAGCTTCTTTAGCCCAGGTGCATAAAGCGGTTACTCAAAACGGGGACAAAGTGGTGGTTAAGGTTCAGCGTCCGGACATAAAAAAAATAATCGATTCAGATATGAACATCTTAAAAGATTTAGCTAACCTCTTTGATAGGTATATCCCTGAGAGCAAGCAGTACGACCCCAAAGGGATGATAGAGGAGCTTTCGAAAACATTCAGACGAGAGATTGATTTCAAAAACGAAGGCAGAAACATCGACGTCTTCAGAGAGAATTTCAAAGATGATAAAACAGTTTTTGTACCCAGAGTTTTCTGGGAATTGTCCACCAACCTTATTCTGACGATGGAGTATATCGACGGGGTAAAAATCTCTAATCTCCAGGAGATCGAAAGAAGAGGATTGGATAGAAAAATCATAGCCAGAAATTCCGGGAAAGCGGTTTTCAAACAGATATTCATAGACGGTTTTTTCCATGCAGACCCGCATCCGGGAAATATCTTCGTCCTGGAAAATAACGTGATCGCTCCAGTTGATTTCGGAATGATGGGAAAGCTCTCGGAAACAGCTATGGATGAGATGTCTGACCTTTTGATCGCAGTCGTTACCTGGGATGCAAAAGCAGTAGTCAAGGTCTATGATAAAGCCGGTATCTTAGGAGAAGGGATCAACCTGAAAGCTTTGGAATCTGATTTCAACGATTTCCTCTACCGCTATCACAAGATTCCTCTTGCCAGACTGGATATGAAGACGATCATAAATGACCTGTTCTACATAGTCCACAGATATGAAATCCAGGTTCAATCAGAACTGATGCTTTTAGGGAGAGCATTGAGTACTTATGAGGAAGTTGCCCGGATGCTGGATCCGGATTTCAATTTCATAAATGAAGCCATACCTTTTGTCAAGAAACTCGCTAAAAGAAAGTATAAACCCAGAGTTATCTTAAAAGATTTTATGAGGGGCGTGCATGACCTGCGGGATTTTTTAGTTGGATTTCCCTTTGAATTAAGAAAGATCACCCAGAAGATAGGCAGAGGGGGGCTATCTTTCACCCTCGAGCACAGGGGCCTGGAAAAGCTCATACTTGAACTCGACCGGGCTTCTAATCGAATCTCCTTCGCCCTGGTAATAGCGGCAATAATTGTCGGTTCTTCCCTGATAATGAGGATGGAGGTAGGTCCTTATCTTTTCGGCTACCCTCTTCTGGGGATCGTGGGATATGTTATGGCCGGGTTTCTGGGTGTCTGGCTGGTGATTGCGATTTTGAGGTCGGGAAGGATGTAAAAAAGGAAATGACGAAT
>JALHSU010000113.1 GCA_022865345.1 Candidatus Zixiibacteriota bacterium | reverse complement strand
TGAGCTGTACCCATCTCACCTTCCACTATTGCTCCAGCATGTCCCATCCTTTTGCCTGGAGGTGCGAAAAGACCACCGACCATAGCAATGACCGGCTTTTTCATCTTATTTATTGTCTCTTTAGCTTTCTCCTCATATACGCCGCCAATTTCCCCGACCAGAACGACAGCTTTAGTCCTTTCATCCTTTTCAAATAGCCAGAGGATTTCGTCAAAAGTCGTTCCTAAGACCGGATCACCGCCCAAACCAATGCAGGTAGTCTCTCCGTAGCCTGTTCGGGTTAAAGTATCAGCCACATAATAGGTCAGAGAACCAGAGCGGGAAACTGTTCCAATTCTTCCCGGAGAAAAGGCGATATCCGGCATTATGCCTAAATTAGCCTCGCCTGGCGTGATTATCCCGGCAGTGTTTCCACCGATGACTAAAGAGCCGCGTTTTAAGGCTTCTTTTCTTATCTGCATCATATCGAAGATTGGGATATGTTCTGGAATAACCACTACAAGTTTGATTCCTGCATAGATTGCCTCCACGCAAGCCTCCAGAACAAACTGGGCTGGCAGGAAGATAACCGAGGTATCAGCCTGATGATTTTTCACGCATTCTTCCACCATATCGTAAACCGGAAGCCCAAAGACCTTCTCCCCACCTTTCCCAGGAGAAGTCCCAGCCACGATTTTAGTTCCATACTTAAGCATCCTTTCAGTATGAAACCTGCCAGCACCGCCGGTAATCCCTTGAACTATCACTTTACTGTTTTTGTCAACTAATATTGCCATTTTTACCTTTGAACTTTTTTAATCGAGGTCTGAAGACCTCCGCTACATTTCCTCAGGCGACCCTGAAAGGGTCGCACTACGTTCATGGTCAGACAAGAATGTCTGACCTTCCATGCGTGCACGTCTACGTTTGCCATTGTTCATCTTTGAGATGTCGATCATTATCACAGGTAGGGGCACGTTGTAACGTGCCCCTACAATATCAATAACCTAATCTTTTATCAACTAAATTAATCATCTTCATACCCCTCAAATATCTTTTTAAATTCTCTTTAAAAATCTCTGCGACTTTTTGGAAGTAATCCACCATGGTTCCAGCCACGTGCGGAGTTATTATCACATTCTCTAAATCATACAATCTGCTGTTCGGGTTTAAAGGTTCCTCCTCGAAAACATCCAGACCTGCTCCGGCAATCCTTTGGTTTTCCACGGCATCAACGAAAGCTTTCTCAGCAATAATCTTCCCTCTGGAAGTATTGATAAGATAAGCTGAATTTTTCATTTGAGCTAATTCTTTTTCACCGATTAAATGGAACGTCTCATCAGTCAAAGGAAGAGTCAGAGCCACAAAATCGGATAGGCTCAAAAGTTCTGGCAGTTTTTCTTTTGAAAAAATCTTATTTACATATCTTATTCTTTCCCCTTTTTTGAGCCTGTTTTTCATTCCGATGATCTGCATACCCAAGCATTTACCCTTCTTTGCCAGCTCCAATCCAATCCCGCCCAGGCCGATTATGCCTAAAGTCTTTCCCTTTAACTCAAATCTTTGCTTCATCACCTCATTAAAAGCCCAATTCTTCTGCACTTGTCTGAGGGTGCTCAGATGAATCCCTTTAGCGAAACACATAATCATTCCCAGGATATGCTCTGAAATCGTATGGCTATGCATACCTTTGCATGCAGTGATTATTACTTTGCTCTTCAGAAGTTCGGGAAAAACCGATTCATCCACACCTGCAACTGCTAAGTGGATCCATTTAAGATTTTTGGCAATCTGAAAATTCTCTGGAGTAATCGAAAAGGAGACCAGTATGTCAACTTGAGGAAGTAATTCCTTAAGATGTTCTTTATTCTGAGAGCGGAATAACTCAACTCTATTCATTAGTTTAGGCGATGAAGACAGAACCTCAGAAAAGGCCTGGTAATCCTTTTCCCTTTCAGATAAAGCCACAACTACTTTGAGTTTCTTTAGCATATTATTTTATGGAGTGCATCCAAATGGATGCCTGCTCTCTGTTGGTCTCCAGACCAACAGAGAACCAAGTTTGGTAGCAGAAGGCCTCAAGGTCTTGAGACTTTAGCCTTCCATTTTTTATTACCTCATCTCAATCTATGGAGGTCTAAAGACCTCCGCTACATTTTGGCTACGATCTTTTAACATTCTGGGTAGAACAGACGTTCTTGTCTGTTCGTACCTTACGGTCAGACAGGAATGTCTGACCTACCTTACTGTGCCCATTGGGTCCCCTGACCCAACGGTGTTCCGCCCCGTCCGACAGAAACGTCGGACGCTACGATCTTCCCAACCCCTGGAGGTCTGAAGACCTCCGCTACATTCTTCCTTGCGACCCTAAAGGGTCGCACTACGAAACCCCTCGTCGGGCGTAAAGCCCGACGCCACGTCTCACTTGCGGGCGGGGACCCCGCAGGTGCGGGATTTCGCTAAGCTCAACAATCCCCACCCCTACGGAATCTATATGCTTGTCATGCTGAGCGCAGCGAAGCATCTGCAGTCCTCTGCAAGATAGATTCTTCGTCTCTACGAGACGTAAGGCTTTTAACGGCCTGCGGACTCAGAATGACAGTCAAGTCACTTAGTTGTTCTTTCTTATTGTGTCCGTCGGGTCCCCTGACCCGACGGAAATTCAGACAACCCTCTCCCTTACCCTCTCCCTTTGAGGGAGAGGGAATTTCAAACCTTCTTTGACAGATCTACAGCTCTTTTAGCAATCTCCTCTATTGGGGTTTCAATCCCGTGAATTTCGATATTTTTAAAAATCTCCGGACTCTCCTTTTTTGCCTGCTCGAATATCTCCAGACCTTCTTTCCACATGTTTCCGGTCATTCTTAAGACCATTGGCTTGGAAAGGCCGTGCTCTTTTAAAAAGATGATTACACCTTTGGCGAAATCATCACACCGGGAAATTCCACCGAATCTTGCTCCGAAGATAGCTTTGACCTGAGGATTCTCATCTAAAAAGATCAACATCTTGGCTAACCTTTCAGGAGTAGGACCTCCGCCTGAATCCATAAAATTGGCTGGCTTCCCGCCGAAATAGTGAATGAAATCATTCCCCATAATCCCGAAACCTGCACCACCAGGAAACATCCCTATGTTCCCATCCAAATCTAAATAAGGGATTTCCCATTCCCTTGCTTTCTTCTCCCTTTCGGTCATCTCCCCTTCTTCGTGCCGTTTCTCAATACCCATCTCGGAAAGCTCTTTATGCCGGAATAAAGCATCGTCATCCACGCTCATTCGCGCATCGCAGGCGATATATTTTCCGTCTTTAGTCAAAATCAGAGGATTAATCTCCACCAACTTGGCATCATAGCTTTTGAAAACTTTGAACAGAGTGGAGATAATATTCCCCACATTCCTGATCTGGTCTCCTTTTACACCCAGCCATTTAGCTAATCCTTGAGCTTGAAAATTATAAAGTCTCTCATCAATATCCAGATTAAGCTTTTTAACCTTTTCTGGAGAATTCTTTGCCACTTCCTCGATCTCCATCCCGCCTTCTGTGCAGACGATGATGACCAGCTTATAATTCACCCTGTCGATAGTCACGCCAAGATAAAGTTCTTTGTCAAGCTCGACTTTCTCTTCTGCCAGAACCATCTCAACCGGAAACCCTTTGATCTTCAAAGAGAGAAGCTCGGATACCTCCCTTTCAGCTTCTGAAGGATTTTGAGCGAACTTAATCCCGCCAGCCTTTCCTCTTCCTCCTGAAAGTATTTGAGCCTTGAGGACCACAGGTTTGCCTAATTTTTCAGCAAAAGCTTTTGCCTCCTCAGGAGATCTGACTAATTCTCCCTGTGGAATTGGAATCCCGGCTTTAGAGAAAAGTTTTTTTGCTTCGAATTCGTATAATCTCACACCATGCTCCGGTTCTCAATTTGACTGTGGGCGGAGTCAAGCTCCACCCTACTGATCTTTGGACCTTTGTCATGCTGAGCGAAGCGAAGCATCTAAAGCTCAAGTGAATACAGATTCTTCGTCTCTACGAGCCGTAAGGCTTTTAACGGCCTACGGACTCAGAATGACAAACACGCGATTTCGGGCGGACATAAAGTCCGCCCCTACATGCTTTTCTTATTTTTTCTTTCTTCCGGCGATATTTTTAACCACCTTATCGAAAATCTTCAGGGCCTTGTCTGCGATCTCCTCGTCGATAATCAGAGGTGGAATAAACCTGACACCGTTCGGCCCGCAGGTCAAAAGCATCAGACCGTTTCTGAAGCATTGCTGCTCAACCTCGTTGGAATACTCAGCCGCAGGCTTCTTGCTCTTCTTATCCTTAACAAACTCTATGCCGATCATCAGACCTTTACCCCGCACGTCACCTATTATGTCATAATCTTCCCACATTCTCTTCAGGCGAGGCATAATATATTTCCCCATCTTCTCGGCATTTTTCATCAGACCCCTTTCCAACAGCTCGATGGTTTTGAGTGCTGCGGCACAGGCTATCGGGTTACCTCCAAAGGTGGTAGAATGAGCACCTGGCACCCAGGACATCAGTTTCTTCGGCGCGATGCAGGCTCCAATAGGCATACCTGAGGCTAAAGCTTTGGCTACGGTGATAATATCCGGCACAACACCCCAGTGTTCGATGGCAAACATCCTGCCGGTCCTTCCCATTCCCGACTGAACCTCATCCACAACGTAATAGATGCCATATTTCTCTGCGACTTTTTTGAGCATCGGATGGAATTCTTTGGGCGGAACGATATACCCGCCTTCTCCCTGAATCGCTTCCACGAATATGGCTGCCACATCCTCTGCTGGAGCAACTTTCTGCAGGATGACCTCATCGATGAACTTGACGCAGGCAATGTCGCAACTGCCATATTCCAAATTAAATGGACAGCGGTAACAATAGGCATAAGGAACGTGAGTGACTTCAGGCAGCATCGGTGCAAAATATTTTCTCTGGGTGATTTTACTGCAGGTCAAAGCCAAAGAGCCCATGGTTCTGCCGTGAAAGGCTCCGATAAAGGCAATCATCCTGGGCTTTCTTTTATTATACCGGGCTAATTTCAAGGCGCACTCAACCGCCTCAGTGCCTGAATTACCGAAGAAAACTCTTTTCTCTTCAGCTCCAGGCGTGATCTTCCCTAATTTCTCTGCCAGCTTTCCGACCAGTGGATGATAGAAATCTGCGCTGGCAATATGAATCGCTTTTTCAGCCTGCTTTTTGATGACTGCTACTATCTCCGGATGGCAGTTGCCAGTGGAGCAGACCCCGATTCCAGCGTGAAAATCGATGTATGAATTTCCATCCGAATCGAAAATATAAGCACCTTTGGCATGATCGATCACTGCCGGGTAAGCTCTAGTATAAGACTGGGAAACAAATTTTTCATCCTTACTTATGAGCTTTTTGCTCTTTGGACCCGGGAGTTTTGTGCCTATGTGAGGTAATTTTTTATTGACCATTTTATTTCCTTTCAATAGACAATCTAAAAATCATGATTTTTGTAACGTCAGGGTTTATCCCTGACGTTATCATTGCGTTCAGACGGACGCTACGCCGATTTCTTTCAAATGAACTTTGAAGTTTAAACCCTCTCTCTATAGAAAAGGGAAGAATTAAGCAAATCTTAGGTCATCCCCTTAAGGTAGATGCGATGAAGTGTTTCTCTTAAAGGCTTTATTATTTTCATTCTGGTCATATGGAGACCTTGTTAAAATTTTCACTTAATTTAATCACCAACCTCTTGAAAGTCAACCGTTTTTTGGATTTTCACGGTAGGGGCAGAACATCGTTCTGCCCTCATAGCTCTTGTTGTTCAAAAAACAGAGACGCATGCGATGCGTCTCTACATCCCTCTCCTTCCTAAGGAGAGGGTTAGGGAGAGGTTCTCCTGGTAGGTCAGACATTCTTGTGGCTACGTGGCTACGGGCGTACGCCACAGGCTTTGCCTCTGATCACAATGAACAGACAAGATGTCTGTTCCACCAATGAAAAAGCCCCCGTGCGGGGGCTTTCCTTTTTCTTCCATTGTCCCGAATCAGGCGACCCTGTCCTACCCTACGGGGGCTTGCTCCGGATCCAATAATAGGAAAAGGGTCGCACTACGAAAAGGTCTTGGTTCATTCGGGAATTGTCGTCAAGACCCGTTCCGGGGAATTCCCGAATGCTAATGTGGTGCGGTCCGCCGCAGGCGGATAATTCCCGCACCAACGAAAAACTATGCTAAAATCCTAATGTCACTCCGCCTAAGATAGTCGTGTAATGAGTCGCTTTGGTGTCGAACTTCTCCTGTTTGGTCATTATATGGGTATACCTGCCCTCAGCGAAGAACTCGATTGGTAGAGCCGGCAATTTAAGAGAGACTCCTGCTACTCCATGATAACCCAATCTATTCTCATCTACTGGTACATCTATACTGCTGCCTGAACTCAGGGAAAAAGAATAGACCAGCCAGTGCCAACCCAGTCCTGCCCCGATGTAAGGCTTGATCACCGGCATATTGAATTTATATTTTGCTGTTACATTCAGAGAAAAATCCCTTAAGGTGAGATCACCTGAAGAGCTACCGTAGGTAAAACTCTTTTTCTTCCAGGCCATCTCAGCCGAGCCTTCTAAATCGATTACGGGCAGAAATCCTAAAACCACGTGTCCGCCGAACATTGGCATTTGTTTTAAATCCAGACTGAAAGTGAAATTATCCAGTCCGGGATTAGTGTAGTTACTGACAAACCCACCCCTCACTCCTATTCCCACACCGGTAACCGCGTAAGCCGGCGAAGATAAAACCACCAGCACACCGAGCAGAATCAAAACCTTTTTCATCTTTCCTCCTTTATTTGGTTTCGCACCCTATTATTTAATATTATCGGTAATTCAAAAAGCAATTCTTAATCTTTTTTTTCTGGTGCTTGCCAGGTCCCCCGACCTGGCAAGTCAAAAACTTTTCCGTCAGGTCAGGGGACCTGCCGGTCACCCTAATAGGCTCCGCCACATCAGAAAATCTCACTAATACATCAAGGGGAAATACATCCCCAATCAAGATTGGGGATGCCACCCTTCGAGGAGCGTTCAATAAACGTCATTCTGAGCCCTACGGGCGAAGAATCTGCTTTTTTGTAGCCTTAGAGATGCTTCGTCCCCTACGGGGGACTCAGCATGACAGTTTCCTTACTGGCTTTAACCAGGTTTCCCCATTACTTTGCCGATGAAAGCGATCATCCTGCCAGCTTTCTCCTTCTCCCTTCTATAAGATTGATACCTCTTGTCTCCGCAAAAAGTACATTCTCCGGAAACGAAAATATTTTCTTCTTTCACTCCTGATTTCAGAAATTTATCTTTGACGAAGTCAGCAAGGTATAAATAATTCTCTGTTCCTCTTTTGTCAATATATTTTTCATCGAACAGAACCGTCAGGTCACCAGATACTTTGTAACAGCATTTACCGATTGAAGGCCCGAAAACTAAACACAGGTCAGAAGGTTTTGCTTTAAAAATCTCTTTAGCTTCACTGATTACTTCTTCAGTTATCCCTAAGACAGCCCCTCTCCAGCCGATATGGGCCAACCCCAGAATCTTAGTTTCGGGATCAACCAGAAAAACCGGCAGGCAGTCAGCCACCTGGAGTATGAGAAAAAGATTATCCTGATCAGTCAGCAGGGCATCCCCTTCTATGCTTTTGACTTTTTCCTCTAATTTTTCCTTAAAGCTTAAAACCTTAGCCTGATGAACCTGTTTCGGGATCACGACTCTGAATTTTTCTTCAGGGATACCTGAGGCAATGGAGATCAGCTCTGGAATATCTGAAGAATTAATCCCGGTTCCATCCTTTTTCCCCAGGATAAAACCATGTCTGACAAATCCGAACTTTTCCAAAGGAGAAAACTTCAGATATTTCAACTCCTTTTTTTCTTCAATTATTATATTTTCTTTTAATTCCGAAATCGACTTCATCCGGTTTTCCCTTCCTCTATTTCCAATCCTTTAGCTCTCTCCACCTCGATTACCCCTTTTACTCTTTTTATCCTCTTGATTGCCCGGTTCAGGTGCCTTAAATTCTTGACCTCTATGATGAAATTGCCGATTGTGGCTGCCTGTCCCGGTTTAATCTCTGCCCCGCGCACGTTGGTATCAGCATCTGCTATGGCTTCAGTGATATCCTTCAATATGTTTTTTCTATCCTCCACCAATATCGCTAACCTCACGATGAAGGACTGGTCCTTATCCACGTCCCACTCCACTTCTACCTTCCTGTCGCTTTCCACCATCATCTGCAGAGCGTTCAGACAGTCTGCCCGGTGAACTGAAACCCCTCTGCCCCGGGTGATGAAACCTATTATCCTCTCGCCCGGTACGGGCTGACAGCACTGGGCAAACCTGAACAGGAGACTACCCAAACCCTGGATTCTGATGCCGCTTCTTCCCCTGGCTTTATCTACGAATTTCTGAATCAAACCCTCTTTCAAAGGCTGAACTGGCACCTCTGGCAGGATCTCTGACAAGACCTGCTTCATCGAAAGGCTTCCGCTTCCCAGGGCTGAAAGGAGCGCCTCAGAAGAGGATAAGTTTAACCTCATAGCCAAATCAGTAAGCTCATGCTCGCTCATCAGCTTGAGATTATGCTTTTTAAACTCCTTTCCCAGAAGCTCCTTTCCCAAATTCAGACTTTCCTCATACTCTTTTTGCTTGAGAAAGTGCCGGATCTTACTTCGGGCTTTGGTGGTTTTGACGATCTTCAGCCAGTCCGGAGTCGGGACCTGGTGAGAAGAGGTGATTATTTCCACCCGGTCTCCACTTGCCAGAACCGTGCTCAAAGGGACCATCTTATCGTTTACTCGTGCTCCAGTACAGTGGCTTCCCACGTCTGTGTGAACTGCATAGGCAAAATCAAGCGGGGTAGAGCCTTTGGGCAACTGTTTTAACTCCCCTCTCGGCGTGAAAACGAAAACGTCGTCCTGAAACAGGTCTATCTTCAGATACTCTAAGAACTCTGACGGAGAAGAAAGTTCTCTTTGCCACTCTAAAACCTCTCTCAGCCAGATCATCTGCTTGTCCGATTCGTCTAACTCTTTTCTGCCTTCTTTGTAAAGCCAGTGAGCTGCAATACCGTATTCAGCCGTGTGGTGCATCTGATGGGTCCTGATCTGGATTTCGACCATTCTCCCTCTTGGACCGATGATTGTGGTGTGCAGGGACTGATACATATTCCTTTTGGGAGTAGCGATATAATCCCGAAATCTTTCAGCCATTGGAGTCCACAGGCTGTGAATTATGCCTAATGCCTGGTAACATTCGCCTACTGTGTCCACGATCACCCGGATAGCGAAAAGGTCAAAGATCTCCTCCAGAGGTTTATCCCGGTCTTGGAGCTTGTGATGGATACTGGCTAAATGTTTAGCCCGACCGGTGATCTCCGCTTTTATCGCATTATTCTCCAGCTCAGCTTTTAAAGGCTTGGCCACCTCCTCGATATATTCTTCCCTCTCCTCTCTTTTCTCGTTTATCTTCTTCTGAAGATCAGCATATGCTTCCGGCTCTAAAAATCTGAAAGAGAGATCCTCCAGCTCCGTTTTTATCATTGCCATACCAAAGCGGTGAGCTAAAGGTGCATAGACTTCTTTAGTTTCCTGAGCAATCCTTAACTGTCTTTCACCGGGCAGAGCCCCCAGGGTGCGCATATTATGCAACCTGTCTGCTAACTTTATGATTATCACCCGGATATCCTTAGCCATAGAGAGAAGCATCTTGCGGTAATATTCTGCCTGTTCTTCTTCTGCGCTTTCGAAATGCAGTTCTCCGATTTTAGTCACCCCATCCACTAACCTGGCGATCTCTTCGCCGAACTCCTGCTTTATGGTCTCAAGGGTTATGTCTGTTTCCTCCAGAACATCGTGGATCATGCCGGCGGCAATTGTAGCTGTATCCAGGTGCTGCTCTGCTAAGATGAAAGCCACTTCCAGACAGTGCTGGATATATGGATCGCCCGATTCCCGGAACTGGCCCTGGTGAGCCTGGTTGGAAAATTCGTAGGCTTTGCGCAGAAGAGCAACATTCACATTGGCGTTAAAGGATTCGATTCTTATAACGAATTCAGCTAAATTCATCCATTCACCTTTAAGCTTTTCTCTCTGAGAACTTTTTTGACTCTTAAGACTATCTCATCCGGGTCTATTTTCTCCATACAATTGAATTGTGGACACTTTTGAAATTCACATTTGAGACAGGTATAGACCGGAGGCATTATCACTTCATTCTCCTCTCCATAAGGTCCCCACCTTTTGGGACTGGCAACTTGAAGCGGAGAGAATAGCGCCACCACTGGTGTGCCCACTGCCGTTGCTATATGCATCGGTCCGGTGCTGTTAGAGATCAGAAGGTCTGCTCCTTTCAGAAGGGAGCAGATCTGTCTCAGTTCAGTCTTACCAGTTAAATCAAACGGCTGGTGTTTCATCCAGCTTTTCATTTTTTCTGATTGCATCAATTCCTTTTTATTCCCGGTCAGGATTATCTTTGCAGAAAGTTCCTCTATAAGTTTATCGGCTAAGATGGCGAATTTTTCCAAGGGGTAATTCAAAGATGAGCCTCCGCTTCCCGGATGTATCACGATCTTGATATCGTCTCTTTTGATATTCAGATCATCGTAAATCTGGCGAGAGTAATTCTCCTCCTCTGGTGACAGATATATCTTTGGCAGAATTTTTTCGAAGGAAACCCCAAGAGGAGCAAGCATATCCAGGTTATATTCTAATTCATGCTTCTTAATAGTTTTACGATGCTGATATATTTTATAGTTGAAAAGGAATTGATAAGCGCGATAGCCAGTCCCTATCCTTACCTTGATTCCGGAGAAGAAAAGCAAAAAAGCCAGCCTCAAAGTCGGACGCAGCAGAACTACCACGTCGAATTTCCCTTCTCTTAGTATTTTTATCGATTTTAAAAGCCCTTTGAACCCTGTATTATCATCTGTTATCACTTCATCCACCCAGGGATTATTCTGCAGAAGGTCTTTGGTATAGGGAGAGACCAGCATCACAACACGGGACTTAGGATAGTTTCTCTTCAGCACTTCCGCAACTGGTGTGGATAAAATCAAATCACCGATCCGGTCTGTGCGGACGATCAGGAATTTCTCTGTGCCGGCTAGGTTTAGTTTTTTCATAGTAAACGACGATTCCATCTATGAAATCACATCGTAAGTTATCGATATGTAGGGGCACGGTCCCGCCTTTGGCGGGATGCCCCTACGATGGGTCAAGCGCCCCTGAAAGGGTCGCACTACGAATAAAGAGATTTCCCTAAATGCCACAACTTGGCATACTTGACAAACACATGAAAGGATGAGAAACTCGCCAGAAGAAATCCCTGCCAGCCATCCAGGAATCCAGATTTGAACAGATACATTTTGAAGAAGATCGCCATCGGTCTGAAAAGCAAATCAAAAAGAGTGAGGCTCTTCCCTTCTACCAGAAGTTTCTTTGCGCTTAAGGTAGTGTATTTATCCATTTTTAAGAGATAGTGAGAGATGTCCGGATCAGTAAAGTGTCTAATCTCATTTCTCAGAAAACCCGCTTTCCCATCTAAAATCAATTTCTCGTGCACTAACGACTCGTCAAATCTGGCTTTGTCTTTTTTGAAAAGTCTTAAGACGTAGTCCGGGTACCATCCGCTATGTTTAATCCATCTGCCCAGAAAATTGGAAAGGCGTGGAATATAATACCCGTCTAAAGAATCATTTTTATTCATTATGCTTTTGATTTCTTCTTTTAATTTTACCGAAACCACCTCATCCGCATCAATCGACAAAACCCAGTCGTAAGAAGCACTTTGCCTGGCATACTCCTTTTGCTTTCCAAAACCCTGCCATTCCACATTGTAGATTTTATCAGTAAAAGATGAAGCAATTTCCTTGGTCCTGTCCTGGCTGAAAGAATCCACCACCACTATTTCATCTGCCCAGCTCAAGCCTTCCAGGCACCTCTGAATATTTTTCTCCTCGTTGTGAGTGATAACAACTGCTGATACCTTGGGCATAAGTCAATTCCCCTTAAAGAACCTGAAATAGAACTCTTCGGTTTTACTGACAAAAGTATCCAGTGAAAATTCATTCTCAACTAAATCCCTTGAAGCTCTACCAAATTTTTCTCTTTTATCCTTGTCCTCGAGTAACTGCAGCATAGCCTCTGCCATACCTCGGCTATCCTCCGGTCGTACGATAAATCCGTTTATGCCGTTCTTTACTACTTCGGGAATGGCGTTAATTTCCGTACCCACGACCGGTTTTCCTAAAGCCATATATTCCAAAGCCACTCTGGCTATGGTTTCGGAACCGGTTGAAGCAACTACGGCAATATCCATAAGAGAGATTATTTTCCGCGGAGTCTCCACCCTCCCAATAAAAATAAACTTGTCCTGAATCCTCATTTCCTTAACCCATTCTTTTAACCTATATGACTTGACCTGGGCATCCTCTCCCGCGATTAAAAACTTGACATGCTGGAAACTTTTCAGCACCTCAGCCGCGGCCTGAATAAAATATCTATGCCCTTTAACCGGAGAGAGCCTTCCCAAGATTCCCACCACTAACTCACCATCTGAAATTCCAAGGCTTTTTCCAAGCTCTAAATCCTTTTCCAGAGGAGAAAAGTAATTGAGATCTATCCCTAACGGAATATTGATCAATCTACTCTTGTCCAAAGGGAATTTCTCTGCATAACTCCGGTAAAGAGTTTCCGCAGTGGTGATGATTCCATCAGTCCATTTCAGGTTTAGCCACCGGTTGAACAGATCGTTTTTCGGTTTTCTCTGATCCCCACGAGTTCGTATCAGAATAAATCGTTTTTTAAATAATTTTCCGCCCAGGCTGGCATAAAGCTGGCCAGCACCCTGATGGGCATTTACCAGGTCAATTTTGTTCTGCTCGATGATATCCTTCAATCTTTTGATGTTATAGAAAAACCTGCCTGGATTTTGATAGCTCAAATACAAATCGGGAAAAACCTCCAAGCCCATCTGGTGAGCCAACTGCAGGGGAGGAGAATTCCTGTCCCCTGCCAGAATCACCCGATGACCTCTTTTCTGCAAACCAGAAGAAAGAGCTACCGCATAATGAGCGCAGGCATTATACCAGCGAAAGTTCACCAGTTGCAGAATGTTGAGAGTTCTTTTCATCCTCTTTTGAGTCCGAATGGTTGATGCCTCGTACTGGAGTATAAAGCTTTAGCTTTTCTTAATGGTAAACCTGAAGGTTTACACTCCAGTTTCTTTCGTAGCATAAGGATTCATCCCCGACGTTCTTTTTGTAACGAAAGGCTTCAGCCTTCCATCACACCTTCAAAAACAGATGGAAACCTGAAGGTTTCCGCTACATTCAGTTCCCTCTCCTTTTCAAGGAGAGGGATAGGGTGAGGTTATCTTTCAATTCACTCAAAGAATTTAGAAACTCTTTGATTTTTGTTTTCACTTCTTCCACCGAATAATCCAGGCACTCCAGACTTTCGCATCTGTGTTTTTCATTTTCGCAGTTCGGACAATCGACTTCCTTTTTGACATAGCTATGCCTGAGAGGATCAGGGAAAGTCCAGCTTAAAGGACTATTGGGACCATAAATGGTAAAAGTTGGTTTCCCCACTGCTGTGGCGATATGCTTGGTTCCATTATCATTTCCTATGTGCAGGTCACATCTTTCCAAAACCGCTCCTAACTCTAAAAGGGTGGGCGTGGGTGGAGAGATAATTGGTTTACTTCTCATTTTAGATAATACATCCTGAACGATTTTTTCTTCTCCGGGTCCCCAGGCCAAAATTATCTTAGCTGCAAACTCCTGAATAAGCCAGTCGCAGATTTGCGCATACCTGTCCAGGGAATAAAAGTTGAATTTTCTTCGACTGGTTGGAGAAACCGATATTGTCAGATTTTCATTATTCAGATTTTCTTTTTGAAAAAAATGCTCTGCAAAGCTCCTGGCCTCATCTGACAGGAAAAAATCCAGCTTACAGTCATCCGATTCAATTCCCAGAGGCTTGAGAGCTCTCAGACGAGATAAAGCCGCATATTCTGAGGAATTACCGCGCGGGATTAAAAGATTGTACAGAAGTCCTCGATAGCGCAGGTCGTATCCCAGACGATGCCTGGCTCCGGACAAGAAAGTGAGGTAGGCGCTACGTGGATTCCCGAAAAAATCTATGGCTAAATCGAAATTCTCCTTTCTGAGCTTTCTAATCGTCTTTAGCAGATAAAAAAAATTACCGTACTTCTTTCTATCCAGGATTATCCTCTCATTCAGATACGGATTAAACCTCAAAATCGGCTCGGATTCTATCTCAGTCAAAAACGAAATGAAGCTTTCCGGAAACCTTTTTCTCAGAGCCCTGATAG
>JALHSU010000112.1 GCA_022865345.1 Candidatus Zixiibacteriota bacterium | reverse complement strand
GAGTTTGCCTGCAGGATATCAAAGGGTGAAACGCCGTATTTTTTGGCAATGGCTGAAACCGTCTCTCCTTTTTTTACCTTGTGCATGGTATAAAGTTTTTTGGCTGGTAGTTCCGAATATTTCTGGGAAAAGATTTCCCTGGTTCCTGCAGGTATCCTCAAAGGATAATTTGAATATTGGGGAGGAGTAACGTCTCTTAATAATTCGGGATTCAGGTCTCTTATCGCATCTAAGGAGACATTTAAAATATCTGCAATGGTTTTCAGATCAACCGGCTTATCTACCAGTACGGTGTCAAACTCCAATGGTTTTTCATACTCTACCTCAAAACCATATTTCTTTGGATCTTTAGCTATGATGGTTGCTGCCATATAAAGGGGCACATAATCATAGGTCTGCTTTCTTAAATTAAGCTCCCAGAAGTTGTTGGTTTTGTGTTTTTGAATTTTCCGGTTGAGACCTCCCTCGCCGCAATTATAAGCAGCTAAGGCTAAATGCCAGGACCCGAATTCGTTATAAAGTTTAGTGAGATAATTACAAGCCGCATAGGTCGATTTTATAAAATCCCTTTTTTCATCATACCACCAGTTGCTTTTTAAACCATAAATTCTTCCGGTGGACGGAATAAATTGCCACATCCCGACCGCATTTGCCCAGGAGCGCGCCCTGGGGCTAAAGCCGCTCTCGATCATGGGGAGATAGGCTAAGTCCTGTGGCAGGTTTCTCTTTTTCAGTATATCTTTGAACAGGTTAATATATTTACCGGATCTGGTTAAGTAGAGTGCGAATCTTTCCCGGCTCACAGTCTGAAGGTAAAGAATGGCATTTTCCACCCGTTGGTTCCATTCAATCGGCATATCATAGATAGAAGTATCCGGAGCTGTTATCGCGACATAAGTTGAATCTTTCAGTTTTTGGAAATCCTGAATATTTTCGAACTTTTCCAAAAAAGATGAGATCGAGCCTTCGCTATCCAGAGTTCCCAGGGAAAGAAGTGTGATCTTGTAGTCCGTGGCTATCTCGTGCAAAAGGCGATCATATTTATCGATATTTTTGGAATGCAGTTCGTCTCCTAAATCCAAGTTCCCCAGGACCTCCAGCGCTTTCTCGAAATGAGATTGGGCAACCAGCCAGTCAGCTTTTTGATTTGCTTCGACTCCTGCAGCGTAATAAGTCTCAGCTTCCTTTAGCTCTTCAGATATGATCTTCTCATAGATTTCAGTCGAATCGGTTTGAGAAGTAACCTGCGGCTGAGGTGGGGGATAATTATTCTGAACCTGGGGCTTTATCACCTGTCTGGAGCAGCTGTTAAATAAACCACCCAAGCCCATGATGAGACCAAAAACCAGTATTATCAGAAAAATCTTTCTCACGTCCGTTTTCATCTTCAATCTCCCCTTTCATCTAACTCGTTGATATATAAAATAATGCATAAACCTTGTCAAGGATTTTTTTATTTTTTTAGCCCGCCCCAGCAAATATTCTCAAAATCTCATCTCTCAGATTTTCTTTTTCCGCATAGATCCAGAAAATCCCTTCCTCTTTTTTAAACCAGGTAATCTGTCTTTTAGCATAATGTCTGGTTTCGAGTTTTATGTTCTGAACAGCTTCATCCAGGCTTATTTTTCCATCCAGATAATGAAAAATTTCCTTATATCCAAAAGTTTTCAGTGGAGCAAACCGGAGATCATATCCTTCCACTTTTAGATTCTTGACCTCATCCACCAGCCCCGCTTTAATCATCTGTTCTACTCTCTGGTCGATCCTCTGATACAGATGCTCCCGGTCTAATTCAAGTCCGATCTTGACGAAATTATGTTCCTCTGGCGGATACTCTCCTTTTTTTTGAAGGTCAGAAATCTTTTTGCCTGTCAACTCATAAACCTCTAAAGCTCTGATTATACGCACCAGATTATGGGGACCTATCTTTTTTGCTGCCTCCGGGTCTTTTTTCTCCAATTCATTGAAAAGGAATTCCACCCCATCTTTCCGAGCTTTCTCTTTTAATTCTGACCTTATTTTTTCATCTTTACCTGGCCCCTTGAATATCCCTTTGAACAAGGCTCTCAGATAAAGTCCAGAGCCTCCAACCACGATAGGCTCTTTACCCCTGCCCAGGATATTCTTTATAGCCTCTCTGGCTCTAGTAGAATAATCTGCTGCAGAAAAATACTCATCCGGATTGACTATGTCGATCAGATGATGGGGGATATTCTTCCTTTCTTCCAGACCCGGCTTGGCAGTCCCGATGTCCATAAACCTGTAAATCTGGCGCGAATCTGCAGAGACTATCTCCCCTTTTATTATATCGGCAATTTCAAGGGAGACTTTGGTTTTGCCCGAAGCAGTAGGACCGAGGATGGTTAAGATTTTTTTAAGCATATTTTATCTGGAGTGCACCATCCGTGATGTTCAAACTGACTTTAGTCAGGTTTTTTGTTCTCTCCTTTCTGAGGAGAGATAAAGGGTAAGTTCACGCCACTAAAGTGGCTGGGAACATATACTGGAGTGCGAGACTTTACTTTTTAGTAAACCTGAACCATGATATAAACAGTATACCCACGTTGCCCTCAACGTGGGTATACCATCAACCACTTGTCAACTTCTTTCAAACCTCTTATTCAGCTCCTCAATCGGAATTCTAATTAGAGTGGGCCTCCCGTGCGGACAGGAGTAAGGTTCTTTTGTAGCAAAGAGCTGGTCGAACAAGGAATTCATCTCCTCTAAGGAAAGCTTGTCACCTGCCTTTATTGCCCCCTTGCAGGCAAAAGATGCCGCCACAGACTTAACCTT
>JALHSU010000111.1 GCA_022865345.1 Candidatus Zixiibacteriota bacterium | reverse complement strand
GGCAGAGGATGATCCGACCGCGGGTTATGATTACTGGGACCTGATCAATCAGAACACCCAGGCGGTGGTATCCGGGATCTATCTTTACAACATAGAATCCAAATCCGGTAACCAGATAGGGAAATTCGTGATTATAAAATAAGGCTAAAAGCAAAAGAAAGAAAAAAAGCCATCTGTCTGGATGGCTTTTTTTTGCCTGCCTGAGGAAAAAATATGTTGCCTTTACTTGGGGGAAGCATATATTTAAAAAGATTGGCTTTTTTTGAAAAAAACATAATCATTTGCAGATTTAATCTTCAAAAAGATCGGAGGAAGCAGATGTATAAAAAAGATAAATTAATTTTGATTAGTATTTTCTTTATATTTCTTAGTAGTCTGATTTTAAGTTTATCTTCAGCTTTAGCCAGAACCAAAAATACAGAGGTCATTTCAGTCCCATCTTTCACACTCCAAAAACCGCAGGCAGGAGAAGCTTGCGTCCAGTTGCGGACCCACCGGGTAGCCAAATATTGTTTCCCGCTGACCAACTGGGGATTCATTGGAAGCCAGGCCAGGAGACAGCAGGAATCCCAAGGAGGCTGTTTTAATCCTAATCCAGCTCAGGACCTGCCCGCACCTTCATTTGAGTACCCTTGCGGTTCAGACCTGGATTATCTTTTCCAGGGAGCTTTGTGGGTAGGTGCAGTAGTTGAGGGAGAGACCCTGGTAAGTGTAGGAGCAGATGGTTGGCTGGGGGTTTACGAGATGTTTCCTGCAACAGAGGATCAGGGAGGCTGCATAAAAGAGAAAAGCATCCGACCTTCCACCCCTAATTGTAATCCTCCAGATACTGCGGGGGCGATTTCAGAACAGGATATTATTGCCACCTATTCAGACACTGCAACTGTAGGCATCAACCCGGATGATTATGACAGGAGGCCACATAAACCGATAGGCATTCAGATCGAGCAGAAGAGTTATAGCTGGAGCTATGATTATGCGGAAGATCTTGCTTTAATAGATTTCACCATAAGGAATATCGGACAGAAAAACGTTAAAAATATCTGGATGGGACTTTATGTCGACGCGGATGTATATCATATATCCAAAGGTGCTCCTGGCAGCTTTGACGACATCACCGGTTATCGATTCACTTACCCATCTCCATTGTGGGGGGACACCATGCAGTATCAGGATACCATCCAGATAGGCTGGATAGCGGATAACGATGGTGATTTGGGCAAAGGGGGAGTGGTAACAGACAAGAGCATCACCGGATTAACCGGCACCAGGGTGGTTAGGGCACCTACTGAAAAAATCTCTTTCAACTGGTGGCTTTCTGAAGGCAATGATCCGGTGAATTTAGACTGGGGGCCTCAGAAGCAGGATAATTGGGATCTCTGGATTAAGAATTATGGAAGCTGGTGTGAGGGGGGAAAGGGAACTCCTTGCGGTGATCGAGCAAAGTATTACACTATGTCGAATGATGAATTCGATTACGACCAGATCTATGCCTGCATAAATAAGAGCGACAGCGGCTGGCTACCTCCTCCGGGTTTCTGCACCGATTTAGCAGATGGATATGATACCAGGTATCTTTTCTCCTTTGGCCCAATCAGTGTTTTGGCTCCAGACGAGTCCAAGAAGATAACTATAAGTTACGTAGCAGCTGAGAATTTTCACTATAAGGTAAATCCGATGGACGTGGACAACCCCTTGACTTATTACCGGAATTTAGATTTCAGCGATTTTGCCACCAATGCTCGCTGGGCTGGCTGGGTATATGATAATCCAGGAGTCGATACCCCTGATCCAGCCACGGGTCAGGGAGACGGCAATAGAGGGAAATGCTTCATAGACCCGGTAGGAGACACTTGTCTCTTCTATTACGAGGGAGATGGTGTGCCCGATTTCAAGGGACCTCCTCCGCCAAATCCACCCAGTTTGGTTTTTGATAATGGTAAGGGGTATATAAAGGTCAAGTGGAATGGGAAATCGACAGAGGAGGGCAGGGATCCCTTTACCGGAGCTCGTGATTTTGAGGGGTACCGGATATATATGAGTGAGACTGGCCAACCCAATGACTGGACTCTTTTGGCTTCTTATGACTATGTGAATTACAAGATGTATAAGCTGAGGCCCAAACTTCCCACCGGTCATATAGTGGAGTGGTTGGATGAGGGGATAAGGCCGTGTGACATAAAAAGGTGTTTTGGTGATATTCCTGGCGATAGTCTTGTGCGCATATTAGGGCGCAACCCGAACTCTTATACCGAGTTTCATCCCTGGGTTTATCCAGGACCCGACACATTAAAGTGCAACTGGTACCAGATTGCTCCTGGGGATAGTTTGTTTTTTGCTCTTCAGGACTGGAATAAGGGTACTCGTGATTTACGAAGTAAGGTAAGTAAAGCATATGCTGATAGCGTGGATCAAGGTTGCATACCGCTTACTGAGATCAGGGATGATTATTATGAGTGTGAGTTTATGCAGGAGGGATTGCTTCCCAGTTTTCCAGTGTGGATAGCGGTGACAGCTTTTGATTTTGGCAATGCCAGGACCAACCTGGGAGGGTTAGAGGCATCCAAAGGAATCAATGCCAAGCAGGTATTTCCGTTAGATTCACCGGCGAAGGCACAGGCATTAGGGGAGAAAGTGGTGGTGGTACCGAATCCCTATAAGATCTCTGAGAATTATCAGAATCCGCAGGGACTGGAGAGCGGGTCAGGGCAG
>JALHSU010000110.1 GCA_022865345.1 Candidatus Zixiibacteriota bacterium | reverse complement strand
TGTATCGGATGTGCTTTATCTGGTCAACTACCTGTTCAAGTACGGGTACCAGCCCAATCCCATGGAAATTGGGGATGTCAATTGTGACACTATGGTGAATGTCAACGATGTAATCTATTTGATCAATTATCTTTTCAAAGGTGGTCCACCACCCGGATGTTAAGAGATAGAGAAGATTATTGCAACCCAAGGGGACAGACATTTGTGAGCTGTCCCTTTTCTTTTTCCAACCTGAAACTATTTCAACACCCTGTGCCTGTTCCTAAATGACTTCATTACCCCACTATACCGCTCACTATATCTCGAAACAAAGATATAGTGAGTAGCACTGGGGGGTAACTCTTGCTCGACTTACTTCTCTGTTTTTCAGTAATGCTTGAGTAAGTTTGCCTCAAGAAATCCACTTCAGATTCTATTAGGGGAATAAAGTCTGAGAGAGACAGGGGTAGGGGCGGGCTACCCCCCACCCCCTGTTTCAATTTTGTTTCAATTGCACTTGGGTTTCTATGGGTTATTATGGCTATTGAGGAATCTGGCTAATCAACTGTCACTCTTGCTAATATGCTGAAAAACAAGGGGCTCCCAACTCTGTTATCCCCATGAAATCTGTATGTAGGAGATTGCACCAAGTGTGAACCTGCTTGCATAAGAAATCTCCCCTCATGACTACTTTTGTTCCGGAATCATTTCAAGCCGCTTCTTATTGCAGATTGCAATACTCCAGCTTTTTTCGATACTTTTCATATCCCGTTTATAATCAGAGAAGTATAAAATGTTTTGACCTTTGCTGGTCAGATTTTCAGCATCTTCACTATCACCTACAACACAGGCATAGCTTTTGCAGTAGAGAATGTTTGGCAAATGGCAAAGTAGGAGATATGGTTTCGAATCTTATAAAGGAAGACTTGATCAGCTCAAACTCTAGCAAGTAGGCAAATACATGAAAAATGACTGCTTTTTTGTTGATCTTTATTCAGAACTGTCGACCATAATATAGCAAGAAAAAAGCGATGTGTGTACAGTTCGGGTAGACAAAATCAAAAGAACGAAAGGAGGGATGAAAAGATGTTGAAGAGATTGTTCAGAGACGAAAAAGGACAGGATATGATTGAGTATGCTCTTCTGGCTGCCTTCATATCGATTGCGGCAATAGCCATAATAAGGCTGATTGGACCGCTCATTGTAACTATCTATACTAATATTCAGAATGCGCTTACCCCAGCTTCATAAGAGTTGCAGAGCATCAAATGGATTTGCTTGGAAGAAGACAGGCATCGCAGCATAGGGTCTCGATGCCTGTTTGTTTGAAGGCGTGCGATGAATAGTTCATATCAAGAAGCAAATGAGAGAAAGAGAAAATGAATTTACTGTTTAACGAAAAGGAATTGGCTCTTATCTTGGTGGTAGCGCTGGTTTTGCTCGCTTCGTATTCAGACCTTCGCTGGCGAAAAATACCGAACTGTCTTACCGTTCCAGCTATTGCCCTCGGTTTCTTTTTGAACTTCCAGGGCAATAGCTGGAATGGGCTAATTTCCGCTTGTCTTGGTCTCTTGGTGGGAATCGGGCTTTTGATGTTACCATATCTTCTGGGTGGTATGGGAGGAGGAGACGTTAAGCTCATGGGAGCATTAGGGGCGATGCTGGGTAGCTATCCTGTTATAAATGTATTCCTCTATGCTTCCTTGGTTGGAGGGGCGATCGCCATCGGCGTGGCTATAGCAAACAGAAGCTTAATCGAGACATTAAAGAAGGGCTGGCTGTTTTTCAAATGCATTTTCCTGTTCCAAGCCCCTTTGGCTGGTGCAAGCCTGTTCAAAAAAAGCTTGGCAATTCCATATGGGTTAGCTATTGCAGCAGGAACATTGATTTACCTGGTGGCGGGGAAGATAGTCT